>NZ_JBSFWT010000021.1:0-103307 GCF_053594975.1 Streptomyces sp. NPDC002537 | reverse complement strand
GGACGGGCTGAATTCAGCCCGTCCGGCGTTTGAGGACAACGCGGCGAAGCCGTGTTGCGGGGTCTGGGGCGCAGCCCCAGTTACGGGAAGGCCCGCCGCAGGCGCGACGGGCCGGGCCCAAGTGGGTGGTTACTCCGTCGCGTTCACCAGGACGGCCATGTTGCCCGCAGGGTGCTCGTTGTCGTGGATCAGCTGATGCGCCTTGCCGATCTCGTCGAAGCCGAGCGTCAGCGACAGGCAGGGGTCGACGAGGCCCTGACCGATGAGCTCGGTGACCTCCCGCGCCTCCCGCGCGTTGGAGACGTGCGACCCCTGCAGCCGCTTCTGCCGCATCCACAGGAAGCGCAGGTCGACGTCGCCGTTGTAGCCGGTGGTGCCGCCGCAGATGACGACCATGCCCGCGTTGTCGCACAGGTACATGGACGTGGGGATCGTGTCGGCACCGGAGTGCTCCAGGACGATCCTGGGGGCCCGGCGCTCGCCGAGTACCTCCCAGAAGCGGCGGCCGAAGGCGCGGGCGCCCTTGAGCCACTTGGCCATGGCCTCGTCGTCGGAGGTGTCGGGCAGCCGTCCCCAGTGGTCGAAGTCCCGGCGGTTGATGTAGCCCTTGGCGCCCAGTTCGACGCAGTACTCGCCGCGCTCGTCGCTGGAGACGACCGCGACGGGTATGCCGCCCGCCTGCTTGACCAGCTGGATGGCCATGCAGCCCAGACCGCCCGCGCCGCCCCAGATCAGCACCGGGTCCCCGGGCCGCACGGTGTGCGGGTCCCAGCCGAAGAGCTGGCGGTACGCCGTCGCGGCGGTCGCCATGTAGCAGGCGGCCTCCGCCCAGGACAGCCGCTTGGGCTTCGGGTGGCACATGTACTCGTCGACGACGGTGAACTGGGCGAACGAGCCGTAGTTCTCCTCGTAGCCGTACACGCTCTGGGAGGAGGAGGTGGACGGGTCGGCGCCCAGCCGGATGTCCTCGGCGGTCTCGTCCCACTGGTTGGCGAGGATCACGACCTCGTCGCCGAGGGAGACGTGGCGCACGCCCTCGCCGACCGCCCACACGACACCGGAGGCGTCGGAGCCGCCGATGTGGAAGTCCTCGGTGGCGCCGCGCTTCTGCCGCATGGCGACGACGTCGACGGGGTCGCCGAGGGAGGCCCAGACGTTGTTGTAGTTGACGCCCGCGGCCATCACCTTGATGAGGACCTGGCCGCGCCCGACCTCGGGCACGTCCACGACCTCCGTGCGGAAGGCGTCGATGGGCATGCCGTAGCGCTCGGGCCGGATGAGCGACGCGTACATGCGCTTGGGCGCCTGGCCGAGCGGGGGCGCGTCGCCGAGCTCGTAGAGGTCCTTCACTGGGGGGCTCCTGTCGGTTCGGGGTGGAGACCGGCGGTGTGCTCGGTCGTGCCGGTGGCGGGCGAGGCCGACCCCGCCCGCTCCAAGTAGCTGAGGCAGGCGCTGTGGCCGGTGGCCGGGAGGACGACGGTCCAGCCCTCCGGCACGTCGGCGAACGCGGGCCACAGGGAGTGCTCCCCGGCCGCGTTCGTGAGCACCAGGTGGGACTCCTCGCCCTGCCCGGGGTCCTCGAACGGACTGCGCACGGTTCTCTCTTTCCTCGCTGAGCAGTTGGTGCAATTGGTGCTGGTAGTGCGTGGTGCGGGTGGTGCGGGTGGTGTCGTGCGGGCTGTCAGCCGGCGGACGGGCTCAGGGCGGCCGCGAGGACCGCGCCGATCCGCGCGAGCGGCTCCGGCTCCGTCATCTCGTAGTGGCCGCACGGCACGGGGTGGTCCTCGACCGTGCCGCTGACGTACGCGCGCCACTCGTCGGCCTTCGCCATGGCGTCCGACGTTCCGGCCGGGTCACCGGCGGCGGTGAAGAACAGCACGTCGCCGTCGAAGACCTCCGGCTCG
Organism: Streptomyces sp. NPDC002537; assembly: GCF_053594975.1. Lineage (NCBI taxonomy): Bacteria > Bacillati > Actinomycetota > Actinomycetes > Kitasatosporales > Streptomycetaceae > Streptomyces > Streptomyces sp. NPDC002537. The sequence continues at coordinate 101,403 of NZ_JBSFWT010000021.1, read as the reverse complement.
AAACCGGGCGCGATCCGCAGGTTGTTGCGCATGACCTCGGCGAGCAGGGTGGCCTCCTCCAGGGAGACGGCGGCCGTGCCGGCCTCGCCGAGCAGGGCGAGCGCCCGGGGGACGTCCAGGCCGCCGCCCTCCGGCAGTCGGAGCCCCGCGACGCGCAGCAGCAGGGCCGCCACCTGGTGCTCCGCCTGCTCCTCGGTGAGGGGCTCGACGTGCATCAGCGGGGCGTCCATCATCGCCAGCAGCTCGACCCGCTCGCCCTCCCGCCGGAGCGCGGTGGCCATCGCGTGCGCCACGGTGCCGCCGTAGGACCAGCCGAGCAGCCGGTACGGGCCCTCCGGCTGCACCTCGCGCAGGTGCCCGAGGTAGGAGTCGACCATCTCCTTCGCGTCGGCCGCCGGAGCCGTGGCACCGTCCAGGCCGTGCGCCTGGACGGCGTACACCGGCTGCCGCCCGCCCAGGTGCGTCAGCAGACCGGAGTAGCGCCAGCCGATGCCGCCGCCCGGGTGGACGCAGAACAGCGGGCGCCGGTCGCCCTCGGCGCGCAGCGGCAGCAGCGGGGCGAAGGCGTCCTTGTCCGCGCCCTGTCCCGCGCCGTCCAGCAGCCCCGCGATCGTGGGGGACGACAGCAGCGCGGCGGCCGCGATGTCCAGCCGCGAGGCGGTGCGCAGCCGCCCGGCCAGGATGACGGCGCGCATCGAATCGCCGCCGAGGTCGAAGAAGTTGTCGTTGATGCCGATGCCGTCGATGCCGAGGGCTTCCTCCCAGTGCCCGGCCACGGTCCGCTCCAGCGGGGTCCGGGGGGCCACGTACGCGGCGGCGAGGTGCGGCGGCCGGGGCGCCCGTCCCGACGGGCCCTGCGCCCGGTCGTGGTCCGTGTCGTCCTCCCGCCGGTCACGGGGCCGGGCCGCGGGCGCGTCGATCCAGTGCCGCCGCCGGTCGAAGGCATAGCCCGGCAGCGGCACCCGCAGGTGTTCCTCCGGGCCGCCGGCCGGGTCGAGGTCCACCTCGGCACCGGCCGCCCACAGCCGGCCGACGGCCTCCGCGAGGACCTGGCCGTCGGGGCTCTGCGCCTTGGCGTGCCGCATCGTCGCCACCGTCACCACCGGCTCGTCCGCGAGCCGGGCACGGGCCAGCTTGGCGAGCACGTCGCCGGGGCCGATCTCCACGAGCAGCGGGTTGCCGCGCTCCCACACGGAGGCGATGCCGTCGGCGAACCGCACGGTCCGCCGGGTGTGGGCGATCCAGTGCTCCCGGCTGGTCGCCTGCTCGTCGGTGATCCACGTGCCGGTCACATTGGTGACGAACGGGATGCGGGGCGGGCGCAGGGTGACCGTGGCCAGCGCGTCCGCGAACGCGGCGAGGACCGGGTCGAGGACGTGCGAGTGCGCGGCGGCGGGCATCCGCAGCCGACGGAACGTCACCTCGTCGGCGGCGAGCCGCTCCTCGAGCGCCGTGACCTCCTCGGCCCGCCCGGCGACCGTGCACGCCGCCGGGCCGTTGACCGCCGCCAGCGACAGGCCGTCCGTGAGGTAGCCGCGCAGCTCCTCCTCGCCCAGGGCCACACCGACGGTGGCCCCGCCCGCGGAGGCGATCAGCCGGATGCGCTCGGCGACCAGCGGCAGCATCTCCTCCAGGGACATCACGTCCGCGAGGACCGCCGCCGTGTACTCGCCGAGCGAGTGGCCGATGAGCGCGTCCGGCCGCACGCCCCGCTCCATGAGCGTCACGGCCAGCGCGTACTCGGTGACGACCAGGGCCAGGAACGCGTCCACGCTGCCGGGGTCGGCGTGCTCGTACAGCGCCGTGCGCAGGTCCCGCCCGAGTACGGGCTGCAGGATGTGCGCGCAGCGGTCGACCGCGTCCCGGTAGACCGGCTCGTCGCGGTAGAGCTCCGCGCCCATCCCGACGTACTGCGTGCCGCCGCCCGGCAGCAGGAACGCGACCGTCGGGGTGCTGCCGTCCCGTACCTCCGGGAGCACCGGCAGCGGGTGGCCCAGGACCCGCACCGCGTCCGCGGTGGTCTCGGCGACCACCGTGGCCCGGTGCGGCATCGCGGGCCGGAAGGTGCGCAGCGAGTGCGCGACGTCGCCGAGGCCGAGGTCCGGGCGGGCGGCGAGGTGCCGCCCCAGGTTCTCCGCCTGGCCGCGCAGGGCGGCCGGGGTGCGGGCGGACAGTGGCAGCACCCGCCACCGGGGCGCCTCGTCCCGCACGGGCGTCTCCCGCGCCGCGGGCGGGGCCTCCTCCAGGATCACGTGGGCGTTGGTGCCGCCGACGCCGAAGGCGCTGACGGCCGCCCGGCGCGGCTCCGCACCGGCCTCCCACTCCTCCAGCTCCGTGGGCACCCGGAACGGGCTCGCCGCGAAGTCGATCAGCGGGTTGGGCGCGTCGAAGTGCAGGCTCGGCGGGATCTGCCGGTGCTCCAGCGCCAGCACGGACTTGATGAACCCGGCGATCCCGGCGGCCGCGCCGAGGTGGCCGATGTTGGTCTTCACCGAGCCCAGCGCGCAGTACTGCCGTTCGTCGGTGCTCTCCCGGAACGCCCGCGTCAGGGCAGTCACCTCGATCGGGTCACCGATCCGGGTGGCCGTGCCGTGCGCCTCCACCAGCCCGATGGAGTCCGCGCCGACCCCGGCCGCCGCCTGCGCCGCCAGGATCGCCTCGGACTGGCCCTCCGTGCTCGGCGCCGTGAAACCCACCTTGCGGCGGCCGTCGTTGTTGATCGCGGACCCTCTGACGACGGCCCGGATCCGGTCACCGTCGGCCAGCGCGTCCTCCAGGCGCTTCAGCACGACCGCGCCCACGCCGTCGCCCGACGAGGTGCCCGCCGCGTCCGCCGCGAAGGCACGGCAGCGGCCGTCCGGCGAGAACGGCCCGTCCGGCACGTGCCGGTAGCCGAGCATCGCCGACGGGTTCACGGACACCGCGCCGGCGAGCGCCACGTCGCACTTGTAGTCGATGAGGTCCTGGCAGGCCGTGTGGATCGCGACCAGAGCCGTGGAACACGCCGTCTGCAGCGACAGGCTCGGGCCGGTCAGCCCCAGCTCGTACGAGACGCGGGTGGCCAGCGCGCCCAGCGAGTTGCTGGTCGCCGCGTGCACCAGGGCCACCGTGGCGCTCTGCCCCGCGAACCGCGGGTGGACGTGCGCCGGGTAGTACCGGCTGTCACCGGCACCCGCGTACACCCCGACCTGCTGCTCGCCGTGGCCGTCGGCGTAACCGGCGTCCTCCATGGCGTGGTAGGCCGTCTCCAGCAGCAACCGCTGCTGGGGGTCGACGAGTTCGGCCTCGGCCGGGCTGTAGCCGAAGAACGCGGAGTCGAACCGGTCGATGCCCTCGATGACCGAGGCCATCCGCACCAGCTCCGGGTCGTCCAGGTCCGCCAGGTCGCCGCCCGCCGCGAGGAACTCCTCGTCACCGATCGGCCGGATCGCGTCCCGGCCCGCGGCGAGGTTCTCCCAGAACTCCTCGACCGTGTCGGCGCCGGGGAACCGGCCCGCCATGCCGATGACGGCGATGGCGGGGTCGGCCCCGTACTCGGTCTCCGCTGTCTCATCCATCGTTCCGGGACCCCTTGCCCTTGCTGTTCCTGGTGGTACGGCGGGCCGCCCGCGCGGCCCGCTGGCGCTCCGCCTGCTGCCGGGCCCGGTCCAGGCCGGCCGCGGCCGCGGGCGCGCCCTCCGGCGCGGCCCCGTCCGGGGACTGCGGGGCGCCCGCCCCGAACCCGGCCGCGGCGAGGTGCCCGGCCAGCGCCCGGACGGTCGGGTGGCTGAACAGGTCCACGACCGTCAGGTCGCAGCCCAGCTCCTGGTTGACCGCCGTCTGGGCGCGGACCAGCAGCAGCGAGTGGCCGCCGAGGTCGAAGAAGTTCTCCTCCACCCCCACGTGGTCGCGGCCCAGGACCCGGCACCAGACCCCGGCGAGTGCCGCCTCCAGGCGGCGCGCCGTGTCGGAGCCCGTGTCCGCCGTGCCGCCCGCGGCGTCGGCCGACGTACCGGCCGCCCGCAGCACCCACGCGCAGCCGGTGCCGCAGGCGCGGGCGGCCGCCTCGGCGGCCCGGTGGAGGGCACCGAGGTCGGTACCGTCCTCCAGCGCCACACGGGCCGCCAGCCGGTGCACCGGGCGCGCCGGCGCCAGCACGTGACTGCGCACCCAGGGCGCGCTCCGGTCGGCGCCGATCAGCACATGGGGCTCGTCGAGCGTCCGCACCAGATCGAAGGAGCGCAGGGCGGCGGCCGGGTCCAGCACGCGGTAACCGCGCGCCTCCGTCAGCGCCTTGAGGCCGTAGCCCTCGCTCATGCCCAGCTCGTCCCACATGCTCCAGGCCAGGCTGTGCGCGTCGAGCCCGGAGCGCCGCTGGTGCACCGCGAGGGCGTCGAGGAAGGCGTTCGCGGCGGAGTAGGCACCGCTCATCGACCCGCCGAAGAAGCCGTTGACCGACGAGAACGACACGAACGACCGCGCCCCGTGCGCCAGGGCCAGCCGGTGCAGCACCCAGCCGCCGGCGACCTTCGCGGCCAGCGCCGCCTGCCACTCCCCGGGCCCGTAGCCGGACACGGCCCGCTGGTCGAAGTCGCCCGCGAGGTGCAGCACCCCGGCCAGCGGCGCCGACCACGCGCCGCACGCCTTGTCCACGGCCGCCCGCACCTGCGCCGGGTCGGTGACGTCGGCGGCCTCGTACCGGACGTCCCCCTGCTCGCGCAGGCTCCGGAACGCCTCGATGCGGCGGGCCGTCGCACCGCCCGCGGCGAGGTGCCCGTCCCAGGTGTGCTCCTCGGGCAGCTCGGTGCGCCCGAGCAGCAACAGCCGGGTGCCGGGCGTCCGCAGCAGGTGCTCGGCGAGCCGTACGGCCACTCCGCCGAGACCGCCGCTGACCACATGGAAGCCCTCGGCCGCGACCGGCGCGACGCGCGGCAGCGGGTCGGGCAGCGGGGCCAGCCGGCGCACCCAGCGGGCGCCGTCGCGGTAGGCCACCTCGGCGTCGGCGGGCGGCGCCGCGATCTCCCCGAGCAACAGCCCGGCCGTCTCGCGCGCTCCTCCCGCGGGCAGGTCCACCTGGCTCGCCCGCAGCCAGGGCAGTTCCTCGCGCAGGCTCTTCAGCAGACCGCCGGCCGCGGCGTGCGCGTACGCCGGACGCTCGTCGTCCAGCACGGACTGCCCCTCGACGCCCACCAGGTGGAGGGTGACCCGCCGCTCCCCGGACTGACGCTCCGTCAGAGCCTGGGCCAGGCACAGCAGACCGCCCGCGCTGTCCCGCTGAGCCTCCAGCAGCTCCGGCACGGAGTCCGGCTCGCCCTTCGAGGCGCCCACGGCACCCAGGTGGACGACCGTGTCCACGGCCCTGCCGTCCGCCGCGAGACCGTCGAGCAGCCGCCCGTGGTCCTCCGCCGAGTCGATCCGCACCCGGTAGCGCGCGGCGTCCACCCGGGCGAACTCCGCACCCGCCGTGACCACCGTGCACAGCGCACCCGCCGCGCGCAGCTCCCCGGCCATCGCGTCCGCGACCTCGGCCGCCGCCGCGTGCCGGCCGGCCAGCACCAGCGTGTGGCGGCCGGACCCGGCGGCCCGCGGCGCCCGCTCGGCACGCTGCCACACCGGGCGCAGGAACCAGTCCGGCACCGTCGCGGCCGTGCCGAGCAGGATCTCCGACCTCTGCACCGGCTCGTCGAACTCGCCCGCCTCGAACCGCTTCCGCAGCTGCGTCCGCTGGATCTTGCCGATCTCCGTCTTGGGGATCGTCCCCGCGTCGACCGGCACCAGATAGGCGGGGCTGACACCGATCTCCCGCGTCACCTTGCCGCGGATCGCCCGCAGCGCCTGCGTGACGTCCTGACCGGGCTCCAGGTGGAAGAACAGCGCGAGTTCGTCCGTGCTCGCCGTGGGGTCGGTGCGCACCGCGACAGCCGCCGTGAAGCTCCGCACGACGAAGGGCAGGCCCTCGACACACGACTCGATCTCGTGGCTGTAGTGGTTGACGCCGTTGACGATGATGACGTCCTTGGCACGGCCGGTGATGTACATCTCGCCCGCGCGCAGGAACGCCAGGTCACCGGTCTCGAACCAGCCGTCCGGCGTGAACGACTCGGCGTTCGCCTTGTCGTTGTCGTGGTAGCCGCCGGTCACCGTCGTGCCGCGCACCTGGAGGCGGCCCACCGTGCCCTCGGACACGAGCTGGTCCTGGTCGTCCACGATCCGCATGGCGAAGCCCGGGTACGGCAGCCCGCAGCTGACGAACAGCTCCTCGCCCTCCGGCGCCTCGGCGGGCAGGACCGTGTCGGTCACCACCGACGACGTCTCGGACATGCCCCAGCAGGGGTGCATGACGTCCTGCGGCATCCCGAACGGCCGCAGGGTCCGCAGGAAGCCCCGCGCGGTCGCCGCGACGACCACCTCGCCCGCGTTCATCACCAGCCGCACCGGCGACAGGTCCCAGGTGCGGTCACCCATGCGGTGCGACTGCTCGGACACCAGGCCGAAGGCGAAGTTGGGCGCCCAGATGACGCTCGCCCGGTGCCGGTCGGCGACGTCCATCCACCGCAGCGGGTCCTCCAGGACCCACGAGGTCAGCGCGTGCACCTGACGGCAGCCGAGGAACACGTCCCGCAGATGGAACATCACCACACCGGTGACGTGGTCGAGCGGGATCCAGTTGAACGAGACGTCGTGCTCCGTCAGCGAGTTCATCGCGGCGGTCGCCGCCGCCCGCGTCAGCACGTTGCGGTGGGTGAGCCGCACCGCCTTCGGGAGGCCCGTGCTGCCGGACGTCAGCAGCATGAGGATCACGTCCTCCGGCTCCGCCGGATGCCAGTCGGCGTCCTCGGGACCCTCGCGCAGCGCGTCCACCGTGGTGAGCCGCAGCCCCGGCCAGTCCCGCCGCTCCGCGAGGTCCCGCAGCCCCGCCTCGCCGGACGACGACGTCACGATCCACGGGCGGTGCAGCATCTGCCACACGCCCTCCAGCTTCGACAGCGGCGCGGACTCCGCCACGTACGACGACGGAACCGTCAGCGGCACCGTCACGAAGCCGCCGAGTACACAGCCCCACAGGGCGGCCAGGAAGTCCTCGGTGTCCTCGCACTGGAGGATCACCTGGTCACCGGGGCGCAGCCCCAGGGCCCGCAGGCCGCCCAGCACCCGGGACGCCTCCTCGATCAGCGAGGCGTAGCTCCGCCGGGTCTCGGTGCCGTCCGCGCGCACGTGGACCACCTCGGCGTGCTCCCCGCCCGCGGCGGCCCGCCGCAGCGCCTCCGCCCAGGTGCGCACGGCCAGTTCGGGCAGCGGCGGCCCCTCGCTCAGCGCGGGGACGGCGGCCGCCGACCGGTCGGCCGCCGGGGCGTCCGGGTCCGCGGACTGCCGGGAGGACGACGTACCGACGTACAGCCGGCCGATCTCCTCCGGCACCTCCTCCAGCGCGACCGCAGCCGACCGCACACCGGGCAGCGCGGCCAGCGCGCGCTCCCACTGCGCCGCGGCCTCCGCGTCGATCACGGGCAGCTCCTCCAGAGCGGCCGCGTCCAGCGTGCCGTCCGGGGTCCTCGGCAGATCGGAGACCGCGGCCACGCGCGGCGCCCGCTCCGGGTCGGCGGCCTCGCGCAGCAGCGCCTTCGTCGCCTGCTCCACGGCACCCGCCCGGGTGGGGACCGCCAGGACGACGTCCCGGCCGCCCGCCGACGGCAGCGCCACACCGTCACGTATGCCACCGGCGGCCAACAGCGGCTCCGGGTCGAACGGTTCGCCCGTCACCACCGCCGCACCGCGCGGCGGCCGCGCCTCCAGGGCGGGCAGCGCGCCGATCCGCAGCCCCGGGTCCGCGGCGACGGCCGCCAGCAGCGCGTGCAGCGCACCGCCCAGCCGCTCCACCGTGTCCCGGTCGAACAGGTCCTCGCTGTACTCGATGTGGCACGCCAGACCGTCCGGCGTGCCGTCGGCCGCCCGCCGCTCCAGCACGTCGACGAACAGGTCGAACTTGGCCGTCCCCGTCGAACGCGGCTCCAGCGGAGCCCGGTTGCCGCCGAGCCGCAGCACCGCCTCCGTGTTGTTCTGCAGCGCCAGCATCACCTGGAACAGCGGGTGCCGCGACGGCACGCGCACCGGGTTGAGCGCGTCCACCAGCCGGTCGAACGGCAGGTCCTGGTGGTCGTACGCCGCCAGGTCGAACTCCCGCACCCGCGCCAGCAGCTCGCGGAACTCCGGGTCCCCGGAGGTGTCCGTGCGCAGCACCAGCGAGTTCGCCAGAAGGCCGATCACATCGTTGAGCGCCTCGTCCCCGCGCCCGGCCACCGGCGTGCCGACGGGGATGTCCGTCCCGGCACCGCACCGCGTGAGCAGGGCCGCGAGGGCGCTCTGCAGCACCATGAACAGGCTCGCGCCGCTGTCGTCCGCCAGCCGCAGCAGATCGCCGTGCAGCCCCGCGCCGACCTCGACCGCCAGACCGCCGCCGCGCCCGCTGGGCGTCTGCGGACGAGCCCGGTCGACAGGCAGCGCCAGCTCCTCCGGCAGCCCGGCGAGCGCCTCCCGCCAGAACGCGGACTGCCGGCCCACCGGGCTCCGCGGGTCCGACTCCGCCGCCAGCAGATCGCGCTGCCACAGGGCGTAGTCGGCGTACTGGACCGGCAGTTCCGCCCAGCTCGGCGCACCGCCGCCCACGCGGGCCGCGTACGCCGCGGACAGGTCGTCGGCGAGCGGGCGCAGCGACCAGCCGTCTGCCGCGCTGTGATGCAGCACGAGCACCAGCGTCCGCGCCGCGCCCGTGCCGTACAGGCCGGCCCACAACGGCGTGTCCCGCGTCAGATCGAACGGGCGCCGCAGCGCCGCGGCCACGTGTGCCCCGACCTCCTCCGCCGGACAGTCGACGACCTGGAGACCGGGCCGTACGCTGCCCGCCGGGCGGACGTCCTGACGGGGCGCGCCGTCGGTCTGCGGCAGCAGCGTGCGCAGGCTCTCGTGGCGGTCGGTGACGTCCGCCAGGGCCGCCCGCAGCGCCTCCTCGTCGACGTCCTGGTCGAGCCGTACGACCAGCGGGATGTTGTACGTCGCCGCCGACGTGTCCACCTGGTTCAGGAACCACATGCTCTGCTGCGCGGAGGACAGCGGGAGCGACCCGGGCCGCTCGGCGGCGCGGACCAGGCCCGTCCGGGCGGCCGCGGCCGTGCCGTCCGCGGGCAGGTGCGCGGCGATCCCGGCCGGGGTCGGCGTGTCGAACACCGCGGCCATGGGGACCTCGGCGCCGGTCGCCGCGCGCAGCCGCGTCAGCAGCCGGGTGGCGAGCAGCGACTGGCCGCCCAGGTCGAAGAAGTTGTCGTCGGCGCCGACGGCGCCCTCGGGCAGCCGCAGCAGCTCCTCGTAGAGGCGGCACACCAGCGCCTCGGCCGCGGTCGCCGGGGCCCGGCCGTCGGCCGCCGACGCGAAGTCGGGGGCGGGCAGCGCCTTGGCGTCCAGCTTGCCGTTGGCGGTCAGCGGCAGGGCGTCCAGGACGACGCACGCGCTGGGCACCATGTGCTCGGGCAGCAGCTCCGCCAAGTGGGCGCGCAGCTCGGCCGGTTCGGGCGCGGCGCCCGGCGCGGGGACGGCGTAGCCGACGAGCATCCGGTCGGCCGCGCCGTCGGTCTGCCGGGCGACGACCGCGGCGAGGGCCACGCCGGGGTGCCGCACGAGCGCCGCCTCGATCTCGCCGGGCTCGATCCGGAAGCCGCGGATCTTCACCTGCTGGTCGGCGCGCCCCGCGTACTCCAGGGTCCCGTCGGCGGACCGGCGGGCCAGGTCGCCCGTGCGGTACATCCGCTCACCGGCGCGCCCGAACGGGTCGGCGACGAACCGCTCGGCGGTCAGCGCCGGGCGGTCGAGGTAGTCGCGCGCCAGGCCGGGGCCCGCCACGTACATCTCGCCCACCCAGCCCGGCGGCACCGGCTGGAGGCAGTGGTCGAGGACGTACACCCGCAGGTCGGGCAGGGCGGTGCCGATGACGCTGCGCGCCCGGGGGTCCTCGGTCATCGCGCGCGTGACCCGCTGGTGGGTGACGTGCACGGTCGTCTCGGTGATGCCGTACATGTTGATCAGGGCGGGCGCGTCGTCGCCGTACCGCTCGATCCAGGGGCGCAGGTGCGCGGGCTCCAGGGCCTCGCCGCCGAAGACGACGTAGCGCAGGGCCAGTCCGCCGCCGGGGCCGGCCAGGTCCGCCTGGATCAGCTGCTGGAACGCGGACGGCGTCTGGTTGAGCACCGTGACGCGCTCACGGCGCAGCAGCTCCAGGAACTCCGCGGGCGAACGGGTCGTGGTGTGCGGCACGACGACGAGCCTGCCGCCGTGCAGCAGCGGTCCCCATATCTCCCAGACGGAGAAGTCGAAGGCGTACGAGTGGAACAGCGTCCACACGTCGTCCGGGCCGAACGTGAAGTGGGCGGCGGAGGTCTCGAAGAGCCGGACGACGTTGGAGTGCGGGATCACCACGCCCTTGGGGCGGCCGGTGGAGCCCGAGGTGTGGATGATGTACGCCGGGTCGGCCGGGGTGAGCGGCGCCTGGCGGTCGGCGTCCGTGAGGTCCTCGGCGGAGCGCGCGGCGAGGTCGCCGTCGGTGGCGGGGTCACCGAGGACGACGGCGGCCGCCCCGGTGTCCGGCAGCGCCGACGCCGTCCGCGCGTCCGTCACCAGCAGCGCGGGCGCGGCGTCCGCGGCGACGGCGCGGATGCGCTCCGCCGGGTAGCCGGGGTCCAACGGCAGGTAGGCGGCGCCGGACTTCAGCACGGCGAGCAGGCCGACGGTCAGTTCCAGGGAGCGGGGGAGGGCCAGGGCCACGATCCGGCCCGGCCCGGCACCGCGCTCGACGAGGAGCCGGGCCAGCCGGTTGGCGCGCGCGTTGAGCTCCGCGTAACTGAGGGCGGCGCCCTCGTGGGTGACGGCCGTCGCCTCCGGCGTACGGGCGGCCTGCGCCTCGAAACGCGCGGGCAGGGTCGCGTCGGGCGCCGCGGCCGCTTCACCGGCGGAGGCATACGCGGGGTGCTCGCCGTCCTTCAGCAGCGTCGTCCGGGCGAGGGGCAGGTCCGCCCCGGCGCCGGCGAGCCGGTCCAGGAGGAGCAGGAACCGCTCCTGGTGGTCGGCCAGTTCGGCCTCGGTGTAGAGCGCCGGGTTGGCGTCGAAGGAGAGCCACAGCCCGGTGTCGTCGGCGCCGGGGCGCACATTGATCTGGAGGTCGTCGACCGGGCCGCCCGTCAGGTGGTGCGAGGTCGTCGTGTGCCCGCCGAAGTCCAGCTCGTTGGCGAACGGGATGAGGTTGACGACCGGCCCGTACAGGCGGCGGCCGGTGCCCAGCAGCTTGAGGTCGCGGCGCAGGTCCTCACCGCGGTACTGCTGGTGCTTGCGGACGGCGCGCAGCTCGTCGGCGACCGCGCGGACGAGCTCGGAGACGGTGGTGCCGGGCCGCACGGCGAGGCGCAGCGGCAGGATGTTGGACACCGTGCCGGGTACGCGCATGGCGGTCGAGCCCAGGCGGCTCATGGTGGCCACCCCGAGGACGACGTCGGCGGCGCCGGTGGCCCGGTGCACATAGGCGGCGGTGGCGGCGAGGAGCAGGTCGGCCCGTGTCGCGCCCAGGCGCGCGGCGGCGGCCGACAGCCGGTCGGCGTCGGCCGCGGACAGCAGCGTGGTGCGGCGCAGGAAGGGCGCGGACGGCGCGGCGGTGCCCTCGGTGAGGCCGACGGCCGCGGGGGCGTCGGCGAAGCGCCCGGTCCAGTAGGCGTGGTCGCGCGCGAAGCGCTCCGAGGCGCGGTAGGCGTCCTCGTCGTCGAGGAGCGCGGCGGCCGGCGCGAACGTGCCGTCCGGCACCTCCCGACCCTCCGTGAGGGCGGTGTAGACCTCGGCCAGCCGCCGGGCGACGAGCTTGAAGCCGTAGCCGTCGAGCAGGATGTGATGGGCCCGCAGGTACCAGAACCAGCGGTCGGGCGCCGCCTTGAAGAGGGCCTGGGTGAAGAGCGGTCCCTCGGTGAGCTCGACGGCCGTGGTCAGGTCGGCCTCGATCCACGCCTCGGCGGCCGCGCGCGGGTCGGCTTCGGTGCTCACGTCCACGAGGTGCAGGGGCCAGTCGGCGGCGGACGACAGGGTGCCACGGGGGCCCTCGGCGGTTCCGGTGACGCGGAGGCCGAAAATATCCGCTTCGGCGACCGTGCGGCGCAGCGCGGTCCCGAAGAGCTCCGTGTCGACCGGGCCGTGGATCTCCACGTACTCACCGGTGTTGTAGGCCGCGTTCGCGGGGTCGAGTCGCTGGGCGAACCAGATGCCCTCTTGGGCGCCCGACAGCGGGCGACCGGCGTCCTCGTGAACAGACATGGCACCAACCCTCAGTAGGTGTATGGAATTTTTGCCGAAGAAAAGCCCCACGGGACAACCGCGCGGGGCGACGTTGGGCGGGCGCCGGTGGTCGGCACCACAACCGGGAAATGGGATGCGCGCGGGCCTCAAGGAATCACGAAGGCGCGGCAGGATGCGGCACGTTGAGCAGACCTTGAGAGCGCCACGGGGAGGCGGCCCTTCCACCGTCATTAACCCTGCATGAGGGGAAGTCGGGCAGTCAAGGGAAGACCGATCCAGGTTCCGCTTCGCATCCGGGGGGAGGCGCGGACCACTTTGATTTCACTGTAAACAAAGGTGTCCGACCTGCGGCGCACAGATGCATGGAGAGTGAACTTCCGGTGCTTGGTTCGCGTAGGGAAACCATCAAGAACCCGTTTCCGCAACGCAACTGACGGCCTTTCCCGGAGAGAGCGCGACTGGTCCGCGCCACCCCAGCGGGGCGGTAAACGTCGGTGGACACAAGGGTCCGCCGCTGACGTCACATCAACCCGCGGTCTCAACCTACCGTCTCTGTACGGAAAAGAATAGACACGCCCTGTCATCACGGATGAGAGGTAAGGCACGCGCAAGGTGTGCGGTGCGCCTCTTGAAAGACCGCGGAAATCCCGCTTCACTGACAGCGCGATTCCGCTTCGGCGAACCCGGGTTGGACCGAGAACGAGCCTCCTCCGTCGAGTGAAGGCGGTTTTCGGTCAACACCTGGCCGATTCCCCCCTGGTCGGTCCCGGTGTCTCCAGCCCGCTGAAGTCTGAAACATGAAAGGCAAGTGGTATGCACCGCAAGTTGTGCCCGACGGAGACGCTCTACGTCGCCCAGCGGAGCCGGGCCGTGCTCTCCTGCACCGTCCGCGGCGACCTCGACGAAGAACTCCTCGCCGCAGCCTTCGCCGCCAAGGTCGCCGAGCACCCCTCCCTGGCCGCACGGATCGGACAGCACGACGGGGCCTACGCTTTCCAGCCACTGGACGACGCCGACCTGCCCCGGCTCGTCGTGCGGCCCGGCGGCCCCACCGCCCTCATGGACGAGCACAACACCCCCTTGCCGGACGGCGGTCACCTCGTACGGGCCGCCCTGCTCCGCGGCACCACGGAGCACACCTTCGTCCTCAGCGTGGACCACACCGTCACCGACGGGCACAGCGCCATCGCCCTCCATGACGCCGTGTGGCGCGCCTACGCCGCGCTCGCCGACGGCCTGCCCCTCCCCGCGGCCGCGCCGGGCGGTCTGCCCGCCCCCGCCACGGACCGGCTGCCCGCCGTCACCGAGGAGGAGACCGAGCGCTACCTCGCCCGCCGCGTCGAACGGACCCGGCGCCTCCCCATCACCGCCCTGCCCTACGAGGCCGCGGGCACCGGACAGCCGGCGGGGCGCCACAAGGTCGACGTCCGGCGCGTCCTGCTCGGGCCCGACGAGACCGCGCGGCTCCTCCGCCACGCGAAGGAGACCGGCGTCTCCGTCCACGGGCTCGTGAGCTCGGCGCTCCTCAGGACCGTCCGCCGCAGGCTCGGCGACGGCCCCGGCGCCAAGGCGCTGGGCTGCATGTCGCCGGTGGACCTCCGGTCCCGCGTGACGCCGCCGCTCGCCCGCGAGGTCATGGTGCCCGCCGTCACCTCCTATCTGGACGTGCTCGAAGTCGCCGAGGACACCGACCCGCTGGAGCTCGGACGCCAGGTCGTCGAGCACCTCCACGACGCCATCGAGCGGGGCGACTACACGCACGAGGCCCGCATCCTCGGACAGGTCGTCCGCAACCCGGCCCTGCTGGCCACCACCGTCATCGTGACCAACATGGGCCGCGTCGCCACCCCGCCCGCGCCCCGCGGCCTGGACATCACCGACGTACGCCTCATACCGGTGCGCGACAACTACTACCCCCAGGCCGGCCGCGGACCCGTGATGGCCTGCGTCGTGTCCTTCGGCGACAGCCTCGCCATCGAACTCCCCTACAGCACCGAGTGCTTCGGCCACGAGCAGATCGACGAGATCCGCGACGGCGTGCACGCCGCCCTGCTCGCCTTCGCCGGACCCGGCACGGACTGACGGACCGTCGGCCGTACGCAACACCAGCCCCCCACCGCCAGGGTGAGTCCAGGAGCGCACCTGAAGTGAAAACGCTGAACGACCCGTGTGCCTTTCCCGTCACGGCCCTGCTGCGCCGCGCGCAGGCCGGCGACCGCCGGGCCATGAACGACCTCATGCTGCACATCGCCCCCTACGTCGGACGGCTCTGCCTGCCGATCGCCCAGGGGCACAGCTCCGACGCCGCGCAGGAGGCGATGCTCGCGATCTACCGCGGCATCCGGGGACTGCGCGAACCCGCGGCCTTCTACGGCTGGGTCAGGGCCGTCACCGTGCGGGAGGCGATCCGCACGTCGAAGCGGCTCAGCCAGGGGTCGGCGGCGGACGGGCTGCCCGACCTCGCCCAGGACGCGAACCCGCTGGACACCGTCCACATATCCGACGTCATGGACCGGCTGCCCGACCAGCACCGGCAGATCCTCACCCTCCGCGCCGTCTACGGCATGAACGAACAGGAGATGGCGGCGACCCTCTCGCTCCCGGTGGGCACGGTCCGCTCCCGGCTCCACCGGGCCCGCCGCAACTTCCAGGACGCGTGGCAGCAGAAGGCGGCCTGACGCCCCGGCAGGCGCCCGGAGGCCTGCTGCTAACCTGAACGGATGTACACCACCCCCGCCCGAGAGGCCGCCCGGCGCGGCAGCGCGCCCGCATGACGGAAGCTCCCACGCGTGTCATTCGGAGTAACGCCGACTCCTTGTCCCTAGGATTGCGGGATGTACATAGCCAGCACGTTCCCCGGAGGGGCCCGGTGAACAGGTCCGAGGCCACAGACGAACAATGGGAGGGCCTCGCCGAGGTCGTCCCCCTCCGCGGCCATCACTCCTGGCCCTCCTGGCCCAACCACCGGGCACTGCCCGAGGAGGAGCCGGCGGCCGACCGGCGCCAGCTCGTGGTCCTCCGCGTCCAGGTCTTCGCGGACGCCCGCGAGGTCGCCGAGCACCTGATGGCCCGCATCCCGGTGCTGCTGGACCTCACCAGCGCCGACACCGACGTCGCGAAGCGGATCCTCGACTTCTCCAGCGGTGTCGTCTTCGGTCTGGGCAGCGGAATGCACCGGGTCGACACCAATGTCTTCCTCCTCGCCCCCGAGGGCACCGAAGTGGCATCGGGATACCCCGATCGTAGGAAGAGCGATCAGCTGAAACGGTTTGGCTGACCGGCCGCCCCATACGGTCCGGGCATGGACACCCACCGTGCCCGACCGGCGGCCGCTCCCCCCACCCAGCGCCCCGCGGTGACCGAACTCCGGTTGTCCGCCTTCAAGTCCCACCGCAACGCCGTCTTCCCCCTCGGACCGCTGACGCTCTTCCGCGGCGCGAGCGGCAGCGGCAAGTCCAGCGCCCTCCAGGCCTACGAGGCGCTGGCCCGGCTCGCGGGCGGCGACAATCTCGACGGTGCCCTGGCCTCCGTGGCCGGCGGCGCCCCCGCCTGCGTACCGCACCGGGCGCGGCCCGACGCCCAGGGGCGGCGCGGCTTCCGGATCGGCTGCACCGTCGACGGACCGGCGGGGCCGGTCCGGCTCGACGTCGCCGTGCAGGCCGAGCCCGAACTCCGCGTCGTCGGCGAGCGGCTCACCGGCTCCGGCCGGACCCTGCTCTCCACCGCCCTGCGCGACCCCGGGCTCCGTACGGTCGAGGCCGCCTGGCACACGGCGGGCACGGTGCCCGTCACCCGGGCGCCGCTGCCCGACGACAGGCTGGGCACGGCCCTGCTGCCGCTCCGCGTCGCGGGCAAGACGGCGGGCCAGCGGCTGGTACTCGACGCCGCCGAGCAAGTGGTGGTGGCCCTCCGCTCCGTGTTCCCCTGCGACCCGCGGCCGGAGCTGATGCGCACCCCGGTCGCCGCGCGCGACGGCCTGCTGCGCGGCGCCTGCGACAACGTGGCCGCCGTGCTGGGGCGCACCCGCAACGAGTGCGTCACCCGTCACGCGGCACTCGTCGCCGCGGTGGGCGCGGGCTGCCGCGGCCCGGTGGAAGGCCTGTCCGTGGAAGGCCTGGACGGCGGGTTCGTACGCGGGGTGCTGGCCCGGCGGACGGGCGCGGCCACGCCCCTGGAACGGCTGGGCGACGGGGAACTGCGCTATCTCGCCCTGTGCCTGGTCCTGTTGACCGGACCCGGGGTGCTGGACATGGACCCGGTGGCGGAGGTACTGCCCGCCCGGCAGGCGCTCACCGTGCTGGCCGACGGCTTCGACCGCTGCCTGGACCCCCGGCAGGCCCGTGAGCTCCTGGCGCTGGCCGTGCGGATGTGCGAGCGGGGGCATGTGCGTCTGGTGGGCACGGTGCGGGGAGAAGTGGTCGAGGAGCTCCGGGAGGCCGTGGAGGGGACGGCGGGGGCGTCGATGGTAGACCTTGAAGGGTGACCGAACATCATCAGGAACCAGCGGTGCCCGGCGGCGGGCACCGGCAACTCGAAGCGCTCCAGCGACGGCTGGCCGACTTCGCGGCGGCACGCGACTGGCAGCCCTTCCACACGCCCAAGAACCTGGCCGCGGCGCTGAGCGTCGAGGCGTCCGAACTGGTGGAGATCTTCCAGTGGCTGACGCCGGAGGAATCGGCGCGGGTGATGGAGAGCCCGGACACGGCGCGGCGGGTGGAGGACGAGGTCGCGGACGTCCTGGCCTATCTGCTCCAGTTCTGCGAGGTGCTGGGCGTCGACGCCGCCGCGGCGCTCGCGGCGAAGATCGAGCGCAACGAACGGCGCTTCCCGGTAGCGGAGCGCGACCCCGAGGCATCGGATGAATCCACTCCGGATTCGCCCGACCGTCACTCTACGGAGTGATTGAGTTATCCACACCGCATCTGGTATCCACAGATTTCTGAATTCCCCTGGCTTTTCCGGCGGTTAGTCATCACTCTGGGTAGTGAGGACGTGGTGGGTGCGCCGAAGCGGAGAGTCATCGACGGGCAGTGGCGCAGCCGGAAGACGGAGCAGTCGGGAAACGTGGGGGACCGGGCATGGACGCAATGCGGCTCATCGGAGCCACCAGGTCGGCCCTGGCGCAGGCCAGAGCCGTTCCGGACATCGTCACCGAGGCATGGCAGACACAGGCGCTGGCGGGAGCGATCGGCAGTCACCTCGCGATCCACGGCCCCTTCGAGGCCCGTGCCGCGGCCGGCGGCCTGAGCGAGGCGGGCGCCCGTGCCTCCGGTGCGCTGCGCCAGACGCTGCGCACCGGGGCGATACGGGCCGCGCAGCTCACCGAAGTGCGCGACCACTGGGCCGCGTTGACCGGGCTCTGCGTGCTGCTCGGAGAGGTCGGCATAGCCCTGGTGGGCGTCGCCTGCGCCTCCGACGAGGACGCCCTGTACTGGCAGTGCATCGAGGCGATCGACGCCGCCGACGAGACGAGTGACAGAGTGCGCTGGTTACAGAGACGGCTCGCGCTCCGCGAGCGGGAAGGAGGCGCCGCATGAAGCGCGGACGATCAGTCGGTTCCGTCTCCGCCGGACGAGGACCGCTCGCCGGGCGCCTGCAGATCGGCGTCGAGCTGCGACAGATCGGCGTTGAGCGCGGCCATCAGCTCCTCCATCTGCTGGAGCAGACCCTTGGGCGGCCCCTGCTGCGGGGGAGCGGACTGTGCGGGCACCGTTCCGTCGGGCACGGCTTCCTGGGTCATCGCGGCCTCCTCGGCCTGGCCCTCCCGGTGCGGGCGGGCGGCGTTGCGGTCGTCGCCTCCGGCAGCGGGCACCGGTGCGCGGGCCGGACGGTCCGGCTCCGCCCGAGCCAACGATCACCGGGCCCGGCGGACACTTCCCACCCGCCGTGGAGCAGGGAAGTTCACCCGACCGGGGTGGGTGGAGCGAAGGAGGGTGCGGACGGCTGACGCACGTGCGGCAGTGCAGGATGGGGGCATGGATCTGCGTATCTTCACCGAGCCCCAGCAAGGGGCCTCCTATGACACATTGCTGACCGTCGCCAGGGCCACCGAGGATCTCGGTTTCGACGCCTTCTTCCGGTCCGACCACTATCTGGTCATGGGGTCCGCCGACGGGCTGCCGGGCCCGACCGACGCCTGGATCACCCTGGCCGGGCTCGCCCGGGAGACCCGCCGCATCCGCCTCGGCACCCTGATGACCGCCGGCACGTTCCGGCTGCCGGGCGTCCTCGCCATCCAGGTGGCGCAGGTCGACCAGATGTCCGGCGGGCGGATCGAGCTGGGGCTGGGAGCGGGCTGGTTCGAGGAGGAGCACCGGGCGTACGGCATCCCCTTCCCCAAGGAGAAGTTCGGGCGTCTGGAGGAGCAGCTGGAGATCGTCACGGGGCTGTGGGAGACGGAGGCCGGCAAGACCTTCGGTTACCACGGCACGCACTACCAGCTCGTCGACTCCCCGGCGCTGCCCAAGCCCGCCCAGGTCAAGGTGCCCGTGCTGATCGGCGGTCACGGTGCCAAGCGGACGCCGAGGCTCGCCGCGAGGTTCGCCGACGAGTTCAACATCCCCTTCGCCTCCGTCGAGGACAGCGAGCGGCAGTTCGGCCGGGTGCGGGCGGCCGCCGAGGAGGCCGGGCGCAAGGGCGACGACCTGGTGTACTCCAACGCCCTGGTCGCCTGTGTGGGCAAGGACGATGCGGAGGTGGCGCGGCGGGCGGCCGTCATCGGCCGCGATGTGGCCGAGCTGAAGGCGAACGGGCTGGCGGGCTCGCCCGCCGAGGTGGTCGACAAGATCGGCCGCTATGCGGCGATCGGCTCGTCCAGGATCTACTTCCAGATCCTGGACCTCGACGACCTCGACCACTTGGAGCTGATCTCCTCCCAGGTCCAGTCCCAGCTGGGCTGACGGCTCCGCGAGCCGGTGGACGGATGGCCGGGCGGCGGCCCGCCCGGCCCGGGGGTCGTCCGTCCCGAGGCACCGCGACCACCGACCATCGGCCACCGACCACTGACCATCGGCCACCGATCCCTGATCTCCGATCCTTGATGCCTGATCCCGACCAGGTCCCAGGAGTACCCGTGCCGCCTGTCCCCGCCATACCGCTCGCCGAAGCCCTGGCACGCGGACCGCTCGTCCTGGACGGCGGTCTGTCCAATCAACTGGCGGCGCAGGGCTGCGACCTGTCGGACGCGCTGTGGTCGGCCCGGCTGCTGGCCGACGGGCCGGAACAGATCGAGCGGGCCCATGCGGCCTATGTGCGGGCGGGGGCGCGGGTGCTCATCACCGCCAGCTATCAGGCCACGTTCGAGGGGTTCGCGGCCCGGGGCATCGGCCGGGGGGAGGCGGCGGAACTGCTGCGCCGCAGTGTGGCGCTGGCGCGATCGGCGGGGGAGGGGGGAGGGGAGGGGGCGGGGGAAAGAGAAGGCCCGGTCTGGGTGGCGGCCTCCGTCGGGCCGTACGGCGCGATGCTCGCCGACGGCAGTGAGTACCGGGGGCGGTACGGGCTGGGCGTCGCGGAGTTGGAGCGGTTCCACCGGCCGCGCGTCGAGGCGCTGGCCGAGGCGGCCCCCGACGTGCTCGCCCTGGAGACCGTGCCGGACGCGGACGAGGCGGAGGCCCTGCTGCGGGCGGCCGAGGGGTGCGGGGTGCCCGTGTGGCTGTCGTACAGCGTGACCGGCGAGCGCACCCGGGCCGGGCAGCCGCTGCGCGAGGCGTTCGCGCTCGCCGCGGGCAACGACCAGGTCGTCGCCGTCGGTGTCAACTGCTGTGAGCCGGGTGACGCGGACCGGGCGGTGGCGCTCGCGGCGGAGGTCACCCGAAAGCCTGTCGTCGTCTACCCCAACAGCGGCGAGCGATGGGACGCCGGGGCCCGCGCCTGGTGCGGCAGTCCCACGTTCGACCCGGGCCGGGTCGCCGCATGGCGGGCGTCCGGCGCCCGTCTCGTCGGAGGCTGCTGCCGGGTCGGTCCGGACACCATCGCCCGGCTGGCCGGACTCCTCGCCCCGGGGGCCGGGGCGTCCCCCGGAGAGCCGCCCATGCGGAACAGCGGCTGAATCGGCGGGAATTGAACAGTTTGGGCTGTAGTGGCAGGTCGGTTCCTTCTTCATCCTCTTCCGCCGCCCTCTCCTCCTCCTTGGCCGGATGGGCGTGCTTGTCGCGCGGGTGACCCCGGAGGAAGGCTGCGCAGCGCGAAAAGGTGTTCCCTTCGCATTCCGTTCGCATTTCCTTTGAGAAGGAATGGAGTGGCATGAAGCTCGGGAAGAGATTCGTGGCGCCCGTGGCCGTGTGCGCCCTGGCGGCGACCGGCGTCATCGGGGCCGGTGCGGCTCAGGCCGCACCCCAGGCGCCCCACCCCGTCACCGCCTCCGCGCAGCGGACCGTGCGGGTCGTCGACGAGCTGTCCCTGGACCAGCTGACCGAGCTGGTCACGGACAGGGTGCGGCTGGAATATCCGGGCGCCAAGCTCATGCTCGCCGACGGCAGTTCGCCCACCGGGCCGACCCGGGACATGTCCCGGGTGACCGACTGGCGCTTCGTGTTCAACACGGGGCAGTCGGCCGTCAGATCGGTGGAGATCACGGCGAAGCTCGACGGGGAGATCGGCTCCCTGGTCACCCACCGCTCCCCCTGGGGCGGGGTCATGGTCATCGACGAGCCGGTCGATCTGACACCCGCCGAGGCGTACGACATCCTCCGGGACGCCGGACACGGGCAGGCGTTCCAGTACGTGTCACTGGTCAAGCCCCTCGTCTTCAAGCCGCACCTCCAGTACCACTTCTCCGGCATCCGCGGCGGCTGCGACGGCTACGCCGTGAACGTCGACAACCACGCCGTCAACCGCATCTGCGGCTGACCGGTCCCCCGTTCGCGGGAGCGGGAGACGCCCCTGGTGTCTCCCGCGTCCCGGGTGCCTCTTGTGTTCTCGCCGGCCATGACCGCAACACCCGCTTCCCGGCCGTCAGTTGTGTCAATGGCGGCTCCTGGCCAGTGCTTCACCGCTAGCGTGGCGGAAATGAGTCGGGACGATCGGGTGGGGCGTGGCATGACTGCTCAGGACGCCGGTGACGCGATAGCCAGGGTGCGGCCGACGGAGCTCGCTCCGGGCGCGGTGATCGCACAGTCCCTGGACAACGAGTGGGTCGACGCGGAATTGGCCAAGCGCATGATCGAGAAGAACATTCCGCTGCGGGACGTCGAGGGGGAAAGGCAGAAGGAAGCGCGCGCCGAGTACTTCCGCAGCCTCATCAACACCCGGCAGGTCGTGGTGAACCGGGTGTACTTCTACAACAACAAGGCCGTGAGCCGCGACCTCGTGGCGGGCGGGGAGGCCCGCCGCGCCCACCAGAAGTTACTGGGCGACGGCTCGCTGGTGCCGTACCTCGTCAACGAGCACGAACCGACGGACCGCCCGCCGAACGTCACCCTGGACGAAGAGGCGTTCACCGCCTGGCGGGAAACGGTCGGGGGAATGCCCGCGAGCTCGCGCGTCACCTGCGTCCGGATGTCCTGGGAGGACAGGGAGAACCGGGAAGCCACCATGGGGGCGCTCTTCAACCCGTTCGCCGGGCAGGTGCAGCGGCTCACCGCGACGGACCTCCCCCTGCTCGCCTCCCACGTCGGCGTCCCCGACGAGATGGTCCCCGAGTTCGGCCGCAGAGTGAACGAACTCGTCGCGTTCAGCAGCGAACGCCGCAGCCGGAACCAGCTCGTCTCGCGCCGGGTGCTGTACGACGAGTTCGTGTCGGTACCGGGTCTGCCGGTGTCCGACGTCCGCTACGACCGGAACAAGCCGTTCGCCGGGGAGATCAAACAGCTCCTGGACCTCATCTACAACATCAACCTCGCCGACGCCCTGGGCACGTACCCGCTGACCCCGTCGGGCGGCCTCCGCCGGATCGCCCTCCAGGAGTGGCGGAACATCCCGAAGACCGCGGACGGCACGGTCACGGACGCCGATCAACTGCTGCTGTTCCTGCGGCGGCAGGCGTTCTCCTCGGTCCAGGACCACCTCACCCCGACCGCCGTCGACGCCCTGGAGTTGGCGGACGTCTGGAGTCTGCGGCAGAGCGAGGCGTGGGGCGCCTACATCCGGGCGTTCGACGCGCTGACCGCCGACCCGGCCGCGTTCTACGAGCGCGTCGGGGAGGTCTTCGACCGCTACGTCAGGCTCAACTCCGAGATCGTCCGCGTCGCCGCGGGCCGCAGGGCGCGGCGGCTGGAGGCCGGCAAGTGGTTCCCCGTCATCGAGGTGGTCGTCCTCGTCGGCGGCGCCGTCTTCAGCGCGGTCACCGGTGACGAGACCTGGAAGGTGGTCGGGGACGTCGGGGCCGTGTCGGCCAAGACCGGCGGCTCCGTGCAACTGGTGTTGCGCAACAGGCTGGACGGGCGCCGCCAGCAGAAGTTCGCCCGGGAGATCGCCACCGTCCGGTTCGACAGCGAGCGCGAGTGGGCAAGGTTCCACGGCATGGTGCGCCAGTTGCCCGGGTACCGGGAGCGGAGTGGTTCCAGGGCGGCCACCAGCTCCGCCACCGTCCAGGACGACATCCCGGAGTACTGAACCCGTGCCAGAAGACGCCGTGACCCCGTACGACCGGCTGCGCGCCGCCCGCCCCGAGCTGTTCGACAACCACCCGGACGGCATCGACATCCTCCTCGACCCGGACGGCATCGAAGAGGCGCGGCGCACCTCCGGGGCGGGCCCGGACGAGCACGTCGGCGTCGTATACGCCGACCGGTTCGTCACCCTCGTCCGGGACGCGGTCCGCTTCCCTGGCGGCGCCCTGGGGCTCTACGTACGGATGCTGTCCACCGCCACCGGGCCGGGAGCCGTGATCCTTCCCCTGACCGGCGACCACGGGATCGTCCTCGTCGAGCACTACCGGCACGCCACGAGGGCCTGGCACTGGGAGGTGCCCCGGGGCATGGGGGAACCCGGCGCCACCGGCGCGGAGACCGCCGTGCGGGAGCTCGCCGAGGAACTCGGGACACGGGCCACGGAGGTGATCCCGCTGGGCCTGGTGCACCCGGACAGCGGGCTGCTCGGCGACCACGTCGAGCTGTTCGCGGCGCGCGTCGAGCGCACCGGCGAGCTCGACGCCGCCGAGGGGATCCGGCGGACGGTCACCAGGCCCTGGCCGGAGGTCGCGGACATGATCGACCGCGGGGACATCACCTGCGCGTTCACGATCGCCGCGTTCACCCGCGCGCGGCTGAGGGGACTGCTGGGCGACGGGTAGCGCCGGAGACACCTTTCGGTACCGCCGGAAGCAACCGGAAACAATCGATTCGACAAGAATTCGGTCGAAAACAATTAGGGGACGCCGTACGAATGCGGCGATACTCGACCGCGTGTTCCTGACGATCAGTACCACCGGCACGCCCGGCTCGCCCGCGACCGACCTCGGGTTCCTGCTGCACAAGCACCCCGACAGGGTGCAGCAGTTCTCGACCGCGCACGGCACCGCGCACGTCCTCTACCCCGAGGCGACCGCGGACCGCTGCACGGCCGCGCTGCTGCTGGAGGTCGACCCCGTGGCACTGGTGCGCCGGGCCAAGGGCAGGAGCCGCGGCGTACCCGACTCCGCGTCGGCGCAGTACGTCAACGACCGGCCGTACGCGGCGTCCTCGCTGCTGGCCGTGGCGCTCGCCGCCGTCTTCTCCACCGCCCTCAAGGGCCGGTGCGAGGCCCGCCCCGCATTGCCCGGACAGCCGAGGCCCCTGCGCGTCGAGGTGCCCGCCCTGCCCGCGCGGGGCGGTCCTGCCCTGGTGGAGCGCCTCTTCGCGCCACTGGGCTGGAAGGTCACCGCGGAGCCGGTGGCGCTGGACGAGCGGTTCCCGGAGTGGGGCGACTCGCGGTACGTACGCCTCGTCCTGGAGGGCGAGCGGACGCTCGCCGACGCCTTGCGGCACCTGTACGTCCTCCTCCCCGTCCTCGACGACGCCAAGCACTACTGGGTGGCGCCCGACGAGGTGGAGAAGCTGCTGCGCTCCGGCGAGGGCCGGCTGGCGGACCACCCCGAGCGGCGGCTGATCGCGGACCGCTACCTGGCCCGCCGCAGGCCGCCGACCCGGGACGCCCTGGAGCGGCTCGCCCTCGCCCGGCTCGCCGAGGCCGACGACAGCGAGGCGGAGGAGCTCGACAACGCGGTGGACGAGGACGACGAGGAAGCGGACACGGAGGAGAAGCCCGTGCCGCTCGCGGTGCGGCGCCGGGAGGCGGTCCTCGGCGTGCTGCGCGCCGCCGGCGCCGCCCGCGTCCTCGACCTCGGCTGCGGCCAGGGCCAGTTGGCGGCCGAGCTGCTGAAGGACCCGCGGTTCACCGAGGTCGTCGGCGTCGACGTGTCGGTGCGCGCGCTGCAGGAGACCGCCCGGCGGCTGCGGTCGGACCGGACGACCGAGCGCCAGGCGGCCCGGGTGCGGCTGCTGCAGGGCTCCCTCGCCTACACCGACCGCCGGCTGGCCGGCTACGACGCGGCGGTGCTCAGCGAGGTCGTCGAGCACCTCGACCCGCCGCGGCTGCCCGCCCTGGAGTACGCCGTGTTCGGCGCGGCCCGGCCCGCCACCGTCGTGGTGACCACGCCCAATGTGGAGTACAACGTCCGCTGGGAGTCCCTGCCCGCCGGGCACGCGCGCCACGCCGACCACCGCTTCGAGTGGACCCGCGAGGAGTTCGGTGCCTGGGCGCGGAAGGTCGCGGAGCGGCACGGCTACGGGGTCGAGTTCGCCCCGGTGGGACCGGACGACCCCGAGGTCGGGCCGCCCACGCAGCTGGCCGTCTTCCGCAGGAACGAGACCGTGAACGAGAACATGAACGAGACCGTGAACGAGACCGTGAAGGAGGCGAAGGCCGTATGACCGGCACCGCCACGGACGGCGTCCGTACCCTCGCCGTGCCCGACCTGTCCCTCGTGGTGCTCGTCGGCGCCACCGGATCGGGCAAGTCCACTTTTGCCGCACGGCACTTCGGACCCACCGAGGTGATCTCCTCGGACTTCTGCCGCGGCCTGGTCAGCGACGACGAGAACGACCAGAGCGCCAGCGGCGACGCGTTCGACGTCCTGTACTACATCGTGGGCAAGCGGCTCGCGGCCGGGAAGCTCACCGTCGTCGACGCGACCAGCGTGCAGCCCGAGGCCCGCAAGCGGCTCGTACGGCTCGCGCGTGAGCACGACGTGCTGCCCGTCGCCATCGTCCTCGACATGCCCGAGGAGGTCTGCGCGGCCCGCAACGCCACCCGCCCGGACCGCGCCGCCCTGCCCCGCCAGGTCATCCAGCGCCACCGGCAGGAGCTGCACCGCTCGCTCGGGCACCTGGAGCGCGAGGGCTTCCGCAGGGTGCACATCCTGCGGAGCGTCGCCCAGGCCGACGCCGCCGAGGTCGTCCGCGAGCGCCGCCTCAACGACCTGCGCCACCTCACCGGCCCGTTCGACATCGTCGGCGACATCCACGGCTGCCGCTCCGAGCTGGAGACCCTGCTGACGCGCCTGGGCTACGCCCTGACCCGCGACGAGGCGGGCCGCCCGGTGGACGCCGCGCACCCCGAGGGCCGTACGGCCGTCTTCGTCGGCGACCTCGTCGACCGGGGCCCGGACAGCCCCGGCGTGCTGCGCCTCGTCATGGGCATGGTCGCCGCCGGGCACGCCCTGTGCGTCCCCGGCAACCACGAGAACAAGCTGGGCCGTCATCTGAGCGGCCGCACGGTGCGGCACACCCACGGCCTCGCCGAGACCGTCGGGCAACTGGACCGGGAGGACGACGCGTTCCGGGCCCGGGTGCGGGAGTTCATCGACTCGCTGGTCAGCCACTACGTGCTCGACGGCGGCGCGCTCGTCGTCTGCCACGCCGGGCTGCCCGAGAAGTACCACGGCCGCACGTCCGGCCGGGTCCGCTCGCACGCCCTGTACGGCGGCACGACGGGGGAGACCGACGAGTTCGGCCTGCCGGTGCGCTACCCGTGGGCGGAGGACTACCGCGGCCGCGCGGCCGTCGTCTACGGCCACACCCCGAGTCCGTCGGCGACCTGGCTGAACAACACCATCTGCCTCGACACCGGCGCCGTCTTCGGCGGCCGGATGACCGCCCTGCGCTGGCCCGAGCGCGAACTCGTCGACGTACCGGCGGAGCGCGTCTGGTACGAGCCGGCGCGGCCGCTCGCCGGCGAGGCACCGGGCGGCGAGGACGGGCGTCCGCTCGACCTCGAGGACGTCACGGGCCGCAGGGCCGTGGAGACCCGGCACCTGGGCCGGATCGCGGTGAAGGAGGAGAACGCCGCGGCCGCCCTGGAGGTCATGAGCCGCTTCGCGGTCGACCCCCGGCTGCTCGCCTACCTCCCGCCGACGATGGCCCCCTGCGCGACCTCCGAGGAAGAGGGCTACCTGGAGTACCCGGCCGAGGCGTTCGCCGCCTACCGCGCCGACGGAGTGCGCCAGGTGGTGTGCGAGGAGAAGCACATGGGGTCGCGCGCGGTGGTCCTCGTCTGCCGGGACGCGGACGTGGCACGCGAGCGCTTCGGCGCCACGGACGGGTCGCGCGGCGCGCTGTACACGCGCACCGGGCGGCCGTTCTTCGACGACCCGGCCATGACCGGGCGTGTCCTGGACCGGGTGGAACACAGCATCCGGACGGCGGGCCTGTGGGACGAACTCGACACGGACTGGCTGCTGCTGGACGCCGAGCTGATGCCGTGGTCGCTCAAGGCCACCGGCCTGCTCCGTACCCAGTACGCCGCCGTCGGCGCCGCCTCCCGCGCTGTCTTCCCGGACACGCTCGCGGCTCTGGAGGCCGCCGCCGAGCGGGGCGTGGACGTCGCGGGCCTGCTCGGCAGACAGCGCGAGCGGGCCGGTGACGCGGAAGCCTTCACCGAGGCGTACCGCCGCTACTGCTGGCCGGTCGGCGACGCCGTGGGGGACGCCGCCGGGGACGACACCGCCGGGGACGACACCGACGGCCTGGACGGCCTGGGCGGCATCCGCCTGGCGCCGTTCCAGTTCCTCGCCGCCGCGGGGCGCAGCCTGGCCGGGGTCCCGCACGACGAGCAACTGGCCATGATCGACCGGATGACCGAGGCGGAGGCGGCGGCGCCGCACGCGAACCGGATTCTCACGCCCACCCGCCGCCTGGTCGTCGACACCGAGGACGAGGCGTCCGTGGCGGCCGGTGTCCGGTGGTGGCTGGACCTCACCGCCGCCGGTGGCGAGGGCATGGTCGTCAAACCGCTCCGGGCGCTGGCCAGAGGAGCCGACGGGCGGCTCGTGCAGCCCGGCGTCAAGTGCCGTGGCCGCGAGTACCTGCGCATCGTCTACGGCCCGGAGTACACCCGCCCGGAGAACCTCGCCCGCCTGCGGGTGCGTCACCTCGGCCACAAGCGGTCGCTCGCCCTGCGCGAGTACGCGCTGGGCCTGGAGGCGCTGGACCGGCTGGCCGCGGGGGAGCCGCTGTGGCGGGTGCACGAGGCGGTGTTCGCGATCCTCGCGCTGGAATCGGAACCGGTGGACCCCCGTCTGTAGGCGGGGGTCGCGCCCGGTCGCCGGGGACGCGCCCGCGCGACGTACCGAGTGATCACCCCCCTTCCGGGCCAGGATGGTGGGATGGGATTCCACGTCGACTCCGAGGCCGGGCGGCTGCGCCGCGTCATACTGCACCGCCCGGGTCTGGAGCTCAAGCGGCTGACGCCGTCCAACAAGGACGCCCTTCTCTTCGACGACGTGCTCTGGGTGCGCAGGGCGCGCGCCGAGCACGACGGGTTCGCCGACGTGCTGCGCGAGCGCGGAGTGGCCGTGCACTTCTTCCAGGACCTGCTGGAGGAGAGCCTCGCGGCCCCGGCGGCCCGTGACCTCGTCCTCGACCGGATCTTCGACGAGAAGGAGTACGGCCCGCTCGCCACCGGGCACCTGCGGGCCGCCTTCGCCGCGATGCCCGCGGCGGAGCTGGGCTCGTGGCTGGTCGGCGGGATGACGAAACGGGAGTTCCTGGAGCGCTACCCGGAGCCGGTCTCGGTCCGCTTCCACGTCATGGACCTGGACGACTTCCTGCTCAACCCGCTGCCCAACCACCTCTTCACCCGGGACACCTCCGCCTGGATCTACGACGGGGTGTGCGTCAACGCGATGCGCTGGCCCGCCCGTTGGCACGAGACCGCGCACTACGAGGCCATCTACCGGCACCACCCGCTGTTCGCGGCGGGCTTCGACCGGGGCTTCGCACACGGCGGCTTCCACGTCTGGTCCGAGGGGCAGGCCGCCTACCCGTCCACCATCGAAGGCGGCGACGTCCTCGTCATCGGCGAGGGCGCGGTGCTCATCGGGATGAGCGAGCGGACCACCCCGCAGGCCGTGGAGATGCTCGCCCACCGGCTCTTCGCCACCGGCTCCGCCGGCACGATCGTGGCCCTGGACATGCCCAAGCGGCGCGCGTTCATGCACCTGGACACGGTGATGACGATGGTCGACGGCGACACCTTCACGCAGTACGCCGGGCTGGGCATGCTCCGCTCGTACACCATCGAGCCGGGCGCGGGCGAGCGGGAGCTGAAGGTGACCGACCACCCGCCGGAGCACATGCACCGCGCGATCGCCGCCGCCCTCGGGCTCGACTCGATCCGGGTGCTGACCGCGACGCAGGACGTGCACGCGGCGGAGCGGGAGCAGTGGGACGACGGCTGCAACGTCCTGGCGATCGAGCCGGGCGTGGTCGTCGCCTACGAGCGCAACGCGACGACCAACACCTTCCTGCGCAAACATGGGATCGAGGTCATCACGATCCCGGGCAGCGAACTGGGCCGCGGCCGGGGCGGACCGCGCTGCATGAGCTGTCCCATCGAACGGGACGCGGTCTCCCGGGAACGGGCGGCCGCACCCCTCGCATAGCAATACGGTTCTTCGTATACACTTCCGATTTACCGCAGTCGTGAGCTAGGAGCCCATCCCCATGGCGACAGATCTCAAGGGCCGGCACTTCCTCAAGGAAACGGACTTCACCGCCGAGGAGTTCCACAGTCTCGTCGAGCTCGCCGCCGAGCTCAAGGCGGCCAAGCGCACGGCCGCCGAGGAGCCGCACCTCCGGGGCCGGCACATCGCGCTCGTCTTCGAGAAGACCTCGACCCGCACCCGCTGCGCCTTCGAGGTCGCCGCCGCCGACCAGGGCGCGCGCACGACCTATCTCGACCCCGCGGGTTCCCAGGTGGGGCACAAGGAGTCGGTACGGGACACCGCCCGGGTCCTCGGCCGGATGTTCGACGCCATCGAGTACCGCGGGCACGGCCAGGCGGTGCTGGAGGAACTCGCCGCCCACGCCGGGGTGCCCGTCTTCAACGGCCTCACCGACGAGTGGCACCCCACCCAGATGCTCGCCGACATCCTCACCATGTCCGAGCACACGGCCAAGCCGCTGGACCGCGTCGCCTACGCGTACCTCGGCGACGCCCGTTACAACATGGGCAACTCCTACCTGATCACCGGCGCGCTCCTCGGCATGGACGTGCGCATCGTGGCGCCGGAGGAGCTCTGGCCCGAGCCGCAGATCATCGCCGAGGCCCGGCGGCTGGCCGCGACGAGCGGCGCGCGCATCACGCTCACCTCGGACGTCACCGAGGGCGTGCGCGGCGCGGACTTCGTCGCCACCGACGTATGGGTGTCGATGGGGGAGCCGAAGGAGGTGTGGGACGCGCGGATCGCGCTGCTGTCCCCGTACGCCGTCACCATGGACGTGCTGCGCGCGACCGGCAACCCCGCGGTGAAGTTCCTCCACTGCCTGCCCGCTTTCCACGACCTCGGCACGACCGTCGCCCGCGAGATCCACGAACGCCACGGCCTCACTTCCCTCGAGGTGACCGACGAGGTCTTCGAGTCCCCCCACTCCGTCGTCTTCGACCAGGCGGAGAACCGCATGCACACCATCAAGGCCGTCTTGGTGGCGACCCTGGCCGACTGACCGCGGCACCGTCAGCGGCCTGCGGCCGTGTCCTCAAACGCCGGACGGGCTGAAATGCCGCAGGTTGCGGACTGCGGTCCGCACATCCAGCCCGTCCGGCGTTTGAGGACGCGGCCGCAGGCCGCTCCCGCCGCAGGCGGCAACCGGCCCGCACCCGGAGGAACCCCGGAGCAGCGCAGCGCCGTGGTCAGGACCCCGCCGCATCCTCCGCCTCGCCGCTCTCCGCCGTGCCCGCCGCCGAAGGCGACCCCCCGCCCGGAACCGAAAGCTTCGCCATCTGCGCACGCACAAGCTCCGGCGGAATCTCCACCGCGTCCGGGTCGGACAGGCTCGTCGCGAAGAACATCGCCAGCGTCCCGCCCGACCGCACCGCGGTGATCAGGCTCGGGGCCCGCTCCGCCGCGTTCTCCAGCCGGTACGCCACCGCCTCGTCCCCCAGCTCCGGAGCGTCCAGCGTCCGCACCGCCGAGAACTGCTGCGGCACGCCCTCCCCCGTCCGCATCCGGAAGCCGCCCGCGCAGGAGGCGGCCGCCGTGCGCAGCCCCCGCAGTGTGGCGGCCGCGCCGTCGCCCCCGTACGAGGAGACGCGGACCATGCCCATCAGGCCGTCGAAGTCCACGCCCTCGCCCAGCTTGGCGAAGGTGCTCGCCACGGACGCCAGCGGCACGGGCCGCGGCTCGGAGCCCAGCGCGTCGGCGAGCGGACGGCAGGGCGCCCGGTCGGTGCGCGGCCTGCCGCTGCCCGCCGCACCCGTGGCGGCCCGCTCGATCCGGAAGCCGGGCACCTCCCGCGCGCCCAGTTCCACATGTCTCAGCCGGTCGGGGTCGGCGACCGGCACCCGCACGGCGCCGAGCTCGTTCTTGCCCTCGCCCCGGACCGGGCGGGACGTCCCGCCCGTACTGCCACAGCCGGCCGTCAGCCCGAGGGCCACGACCGCGGAGACCGCCACCATCGCCTTCACGGCCCCAGCCTCCCAGCGCCCGAGCGGCTCCGTCCGCTCGCCACGCCCGGCCACGGGGAACGATCACGGAGGCCTTCCCGGGGACGATCACGCCCTTGACGGGCGGCCTGTGACTGAAGCCACAATGTAGGCTTCACAGGCAACCGAAACCCCTCCCAACGGTCTTTACCGACGGATCGGGCCGCACTCGACCACTCACTTGGCCAAGCGGTCCGCACACAGGGGACGACCCGGACACCCAGGCCAGGGGGAAGGACGGCCGCGGCACCCGAACGTGCCGCGCACACACCGCCATGAAGATCTCTTTCCTTTTGCAGAATGCCTACGGCATCGGCGGCACGATCCGCTCCACGTTCAACGTCGCGAGCGCGCTCGCCGCGCGCCACGACGTGGAGATCGTGTCCATCCACAGAACCGGTGGCACGCCCAAGCTCCCCCTGCACCGCAAGGTCAAGCTGGTCCACCTGATCGACACCCGGGCCGAGACCGGCGCCGACCGGGACAACGCCCTGCTGGAGCAGGACAGCGAGCTGATCCCGCCCGTCGAGGCGAAGGGCGCGCACTTCAGCGCGCTCACCGACAAGCGCGTCGCCGAGCACCTCGCCCGCACCGACGCCGACGTCGTGATCGCCACCCGCCCCGGCCTCGTGATGTACCTGGCGGAGTTCGGCACGGACCGCTACCTCAAGATCGGCCAGGAGCACCGGATCTACGGCACCCACGAGCCGAACATCCGCGCCGCCCAGGACCGCGCCATCCCGAAGCTCGACGCGCACACCGCCGTCTCCGAGGCCGACGCGGCCACCCACCGCGAGCAGTTCCTCGGTGTGAAGACCAAGCTGATCGCGCTGCCGAACGGCGTCCCGGCGTCCGAGGTCGAGCCCTCCGACGGCACCGCCAGGCTGGTCGTCGCCGCGGGCCGCCTCATCCCCGTCAAGCGCTACGACCTGCTGGTCAAGGCGTGGGTCACGGTCGCGGCCGCCCGCCCCGACTGGAAGCTGCGGATCTACGGCCGCGGCCCCCAGCAGGCCAAGCTGCGCGAGCAGATCGACAAGCTCGGGCTCAACGAGCACGTCCGGCTGATGGGCCCGCACTCCCCCATCGAGACCGAGTGGGCCAAGGGCTCGATCGCCGCCGTCACCTCCCGCGAGGAGTCCTTCGGCATGACGATCGTGGAGGCCATGAACTGTGGCGTCCCCGTCGTCGCCACCGACTGCCCGTACGGCCCCGGCGAGATCATCTCCGACGGCAAGGACGGCCTCCTCGTCACCAACCTCGACAGCGACGCCATCGCCCAGGGCCTGCTCAAGCTGATCGAGGACGACGAGCTGCGGAAGGCCATGGGCAAGGCCGCCCTGGTCTCCGCCGAGCGCTACCAGCCGGACGCCATCGCCCGCCGCTACGAGGACCTCATCGAGAGCCTCGGCGGCGACACCGGCCTGGCCCCGGCGCCCGCCGCCACCGACAGCGCCGCCCCGGCCGCGCCGCGCAAGCCCGCGCCCGTACCGCTGTCGAAGATGCTGCGCCGCACCGCGGGCAAGCTCATCCGCCCGCTGCGCCGCTCGGTCGCCAAGCCCGCCACCCCGGCGGTCAAGGCCGCGATAAAGGAGATCGTCCGCAAGCCGCTGCGCTGCACCGCCTCCTGCCGCGTCGACGCCGACGGCAACATCGTCGTCTCCGTCGACCGCAAGGGCCTGTCCGGCGAGAAGCTGTCCCTGACGGTCACCCGCCGCAAGGAGGGCAAGCCGGTCGGTGTGCCCCTCAAGGCGGCCGCCGACGGCAAGGGCCCGTACACCGCGGTCCTCGACCGCCGTGAACTCCGCCTGGGCGAAGGCCGTTGGGACCTGCACGTCGTACGGGGCGACGACGGCGCCCGCCGCCGCGTCGTCTCGCACCTCGCCGAGGGCCGCGGCCTGGTCGAGCTGGAGCCGCTGCCCGGCGCCCCGTTCACCTGGTGGGTCCCCTACCCGACCGTCGACGGCTACCTCGCACTGCGCGCCTGGCACCGCGCGCGGCACGCCGAGGCCCGCGTGCTGCGCCAGGGCAACAACGCCCTGACGGTCGAAGGCACCCTGCACGGCGCCGAGTTCACCGCCGACAGCAGGCCGACCCTCGTCGCGACCCCGCGTGCCGAGGCGGCCAAGCCGGTGACGGCGGAGGTCACGGTCGTCAACGGGACGGCCTTCAACTTCAGCCTGGCGTACGCCGATCTGCGGCACGCCCGCAGTGTCGACGAGAACACCGTCTGGGACCTGGCCCTGCACCTGTCCCCCGACGCCGAGCCGATCCGCGTGGCCCGTCTCGTCGGCGACATCGTCGACCGGAACAAGACCGACATCTACCCGGTGCTCGACGGCATCAAGCCGTACTTCACGGTCAACAGCGACCTCGCCGTCAGCTGCCCGGCCCCTGAAGGATCCTGACAGAGCATCAAAAACGCCGGACGGGCTGGGAAACCAGCCCGCCCGGCGTTTTCCGAGGACCGGAACTCAGCAGCAACCCGCGCCGGGCAGCGTCCGCTTGTTGCGCGCCTCCCGGTTACGGGCGGCGAGTTCGGAGTCCGCCGGATAACCGACCTCCTCCAACGTCAGCCCGTGCGGCCGCACCACATGCACCGCCGAATCGCGCACCCGCGCGGCGAGCACCTTGCCCGGCCAGTCCACCGGCCGGTGCCCGTCGCCGACGAACAGCAGGGCGCCCACCAGCGAACGCACCATGTTGTGGCAGAAGGCGTCCGCCTTCACCGTCGCCGTGACGACGCCGGACGCGTCGCGCTCCCAACTCAGCTGCTGGAGCGTGCGGATGGTCGTCGCACCCTCGCGCTTCTTGCAGTAAGCGGCGAAGTCGTGTTCCCCGATCAGCTCCCGCGACGCGGCGTTCATCGCGTCGACGTCCAACGGCCAGTCGTGCCACAGGACATGACCGCGCAGCAGCGGATCGACACCGCCGACATGGTCGGTCACCCGATAGGCGTACCGGCGCCAGATCGCCGAGAAGCGCGCGTTGAATCCGGCCGGGGCCTCCGCGACCTTCCACACCCGCACATCGTGCGACAGCCGTCCGGCGAGCCGGCGCAGCAGCTTCTCCTCGTGCTCCGCCCACAGTTCGACCGGCAGGTCGACGTGCGCGACCTGGCCACGGGCGTGCACACCGGAGTCCGTACGGCCCGCGACCGTCAGCTCGTAGGTCTCGGACGACCGCGTCACCGTACGGAGGGCCGACTCGATCTCACCCTGGACGGTGCGCAGGCCCGAGCGCTGCTTGGCCCAGCCGGAGAAGTCCTTGCCGTCGTACGACAGGTCCAGCCGCACCCGCACAAAGCCGGGCTCAACTTCGTCACTCACCGCGTCCCTCTTTCAGAAAATGCGGGACGGGCCCGCCCCCCCGAGGGGAGCGGACCCGTCCGTACACACGCATCACGAGATGCGTCAGGCGTCCTTCGACTCCTCGGCCGGAGCCTCGGCAGCAGCCTCGGACTCCTTGACCGCACGCTTGGTGGCGGCCTCGGCCTCGGCGACGGTCGCCTTCTTGGCGATCTCGCCCTCGACGAGCTCGATCACGGCCATCGGGGCGTTGTCGCCACGACGGTTGCCGATCTTGGTGATACGGGTGTAGCCACCCGGACGCTCGGCGTAGCGCGGCGCGATCTCGGTGAAGAGCACGTGCACGATGCCCTTGTCCGTGATCGTCTGCAGCACCTGGCGACGGTTGTGGATGTCGCCCTTCTTCGCCTTGGTGATCAGGCGCTCGGCGACCGGACGCAGGCGGCGGGCCTTGGCCTCGGTCGTCGTGATGCGGCCGTGCTCGAAGAGCGACTTGGCGAGGTTCGCCAGCATCAGCTTCTCGTGCGCGGCACCGCCGCCCAGACGGGCACCCTTGGTGGGACGCGGCATGGTGTTTCTCCTTTAGTCTGCCCCGGCCGTATCAGGTACCGGAGTCAGTATCCGAGCGGGCGGACGCCCGTCGGAGACCCGCGCCCCGTAAGGGGCGCGGGGAACTGCGCGACCAGCCGAAGCCGGTCTGCAGCCAAAACCGATCAGTACTGCTCGGTCTCGACGAAACCGGCATCCGCGTCGTCGTCGGCGCCAAAGGCGTCGGCCGCGGCGGTCGGGTCGAATCCGGGCGGGCTGTCCTTGAGGGCCAGGCCCATGCCGGCCAGCTTCGCCTTGACCTCGTCGATCGACTTCGCACCGAAGTTGCGGATGTCGAGCAGGTCGGCCTCGGAGCGGGCGACGAGCTCACCCACGGAGTGGATGCCCTCGCGCTTGAGGCAGTTGTAGGACCGAACGGTGAGCTCGAGCTCCTCGATCGGCAGCGCCAGGTCGGCGGCCAGGGCGGCGTCCGTCGGGGACGGGCCCATGTCGATGCCCTCGGCGTCGATGTTGAGCTCGCGGGCCAGACCGAACAGCTCGACCAGGGTCTTACCGGCGGACGCCATGGCGTCACGCGGGCGCATGGCCTGCTTGGTCTCGACGTCGACGATCAGCTTGTCGAAGTCGGTGCGCTGCTCGACTCGGGTCGCCTCTACCTTGTAGGTGACCTTGAGAACCGGCGAGTAGATGGAGTCGACCGGAATACGGCCGATCTCCTGGCCCACCTGCTTGTTCTGGACGGCGGAGACGTAGCCGCGACCGCGCTCGACGGTCAGCTCCATCTCCAGCTTGCCCTTGGCGTTCAGCGTCGCCAGGACCAGGTCGGGGTTGTGCACCTCGACACCGGCCGGCGGGGCGATGTCGGCGGCGGTGACCAGACCCGGGCCCTGCTTGCGCAGGTACATCACGACCGGCTCGTCGTGCTCCGAGGAGACGACCAGCTGCTTGATGTTCAGGATGAGGTCGGTGACGTCCTCCTTGACGCCCGGCACGGTGGTGAACTCGTGCAGGACACCGTCGATGCGGATGGACGTGACCGCCGCACCCGGGATCGAGGAGAGGAGCGTACGACGCAGGGAGTTACCGAGGGTGTAGCCGAAGCCCGGCTCCAGCGGCTCGATCACGAACCGGGAGCGGAACTCGTCGACGACCTCTTCGGTCAGCGAGGGGCGCTGAGCGATCAGCATGCGAAGAATCCTTCAGTCATGGACACCCACTATTTGATGTCCCGAGGTACTACAAGGGTACGGGCGGTACGGCTCCGAGGAGCCGTACCGCCCAAACCCTCAAGACAACCGCGCGAGCGGCGTCGCGTCAGACGCGGCGACGCTTCGGCGGGCGGCAGCCGTACTGCGGCATGTGGGGGGTAACCCCCACGCCCCCAGCCGGACGCCGCGCCGCCGTCATGCGTGCGTCAGACGCGGCGACGCTTCGGCGGGCGGCAGCCGTTGTGCGGGGTGGGGGTGACGTCCTGGATGGAGCCAACCTCGAGGCCGGTCGCCTGCAGCGAGCGGATGGCGGTCTCACGACCGGAACCCGGACCCTTGACGAAGACGTCGACCTTGCGCATGCCGTGCTCCTGCGCGCGACGGGCAGCCGACTCGGCGGCCATCTGCGCGGCGAACGGAGTGGACTTGCGGGAGCCCTTGAAGCCGACGTGGCCGGCGGAGGCCCAGGAGATCACGTTGCCGGACGGGTCCGTGATCGAGACGATGGTGTTGTTGAACGTGCTCTTGATGTGCGCGTGGCCGTGAGCGACGTTCTTCTTTTCCTTGCGGCGCACCTTCTTGGCTGCGCCCTGACGACCCTTGGGGGGCATGTCTTACTCCTGATGGAGGGAGGTGGTCGGTCCTACAGCGAAGACCGCTGGAATGCGGCTCCGGGGGTCGCCCCCACGGAATCCGCAGCGTCCGCTGAGGACTACTTCTTGCCCGGCTTCTTCTTGCCGGCGATGGCGCGACGCGGGCCCTTGCGGGTACGGGCGTTCGTGCTGGTGCGCTGACCGTGGACGGGCAGGCCGCGGCGGTGACGCAGACCCTGGTAGCAGCCGATCTCGACCTTGCGGCGGATGTCGGCCTGGATCTCGCGACGGAGGTCACCCTCGGTCTTGAGGTTGGCGTCCACGTACTCGCGGATCTTGACCAGGTCCTCTTCGGGAAGGTCACGAACGCGGGTGTTCGGGTTCACACCGGTGGCGGCGAGAGTCGCCTGCGACTGGGTGCGGCCGATACCGAAGACGTAGGTGAGTGCGACCTCCACGCGCTTGTCGCGCGGGATGTCAACACCGGAAACGCGTGCCATTGGCTGGCTCCAGTTGATAT
This sequence comes from Streptomyces sp. NPDC002537, assembly GCF_053594975.1. NCBI lineage: Bacteria > Bacillati > Actinomycetota > Actinomycetes > Kitasatosporales > Streptomycetaceae > Streptomyces > Streptomyces sp. NPDC002537. The sequence continues at coordinate 64,031 of NZ_JBSFWT010000021.1, read as the reverse complement.
TCGGGGGTCTTCCACAGAGCCGCTCCCGACCGCCGACCGCTCTTGATCAAGAGCAGTGGTACGTTCCGAGTCCCCGGCCCCCGCCGGAGGTGTCGCCAGCCGTGGCTGGACGGGCCCTGCGTATGTACGTATTGCTATGCGTCGCGCGAAGTAACTGCGAAGTGCAGGTTCTGCGTCAGCCCTGGCGCTGCTTGTGGCGCAGGTTGTCGCAGATGACCATGACCCGGCCGTGACGGCGGATCACCTTGCACTTGTCGCAGATCTTCTTGACGCTCGGCTTGACCTTCATGGGATGTCAGGTTCTCCGGGTCAGTGCCGCCACCCACCAGAGGGGGGTGCCGACAAGATCTACTTGTAGCGGTAGACGATCCGGCCACGCGTCAGGTCGTAGGGAGAGAGCTCCACGACGACCCGGTCATCCGGGAGGATGCGGATGTAGTGCATCCGCATCTTGCCGCTGATGTGCGCGAGGACCTTGTGACCGTTCTGGAGCTCTACCTTGAACATGGCGTTCGGCAGAGACTCGATCACGGTGCCCTCGATCTCGATGGCACCTTGCTTCTTGGCCACGCTTCGCCTTTCGAATCGGCTACCTTGATCAACTCTCGTGCTGGCACCCCGCTGGAATGCGGGCATGCGGATACACGAGAGCCGACGCGTCAGTCTACGTCAGGGCAACCCGAAAGACTAATCCAGGGTGCCTGCCCATCCGTAAAGATCCTTACTCGGGCACAGCGTCGGCGCTATGCCAGCGGGCCTGCTCCTCCCGACGCCGCTCTCGCGGGCTCGGCGCCGGAGCGCCTCACAAGCTTCGAGCGGCTGCGCCGGCCTCCGACCGGCGATCACGGCGCAGGCCGGTCAGGACGACAGGCCGACGGGGCGGAGGGCGGGCTTCACGCCAGCGGGTCCGGGGCCGCCGTGATGCCGTACTCCGCCAGCTTCGCCTTGCCGCCGTCGACCGCCGTCAGGACCAGCGGGCCCTGCTCCGTCACGGCGACCGAGTGCTCCCAGTGGGAGGACCAGCTCAGGTCGTCCGTGAGGACCGTCCAGTCGTCCTCCAGGACGTGCGTGCGCGCCGTGCCGAGGCTCACCATCGGCTCGATGGCGATGCAGAAGCCCGGGACCAGCTTGGGGCCCTTGCCACGCTTGCGGGAGACGTAGTTCAGCAGGTGCGGGTCCATGTGCATCTCGGAGCCGATGCCGTGCCCGCCGTAGTCCTCGATGATCCCGTACTTCCCGGTGGCCGGACGGGGCTGGCGGCGGATGTAGCCCTCGATGGCCTTGGAGATGTCCACCAGGCGGTTGCCGTTCTTCACCGCGGCGATACCGGCCCACATCGACTCCTCGGTCACCCGGGAGAGCTCGATCAGCTCCGGAGCGTGACCGGTGCCCACGAAGGCCGTGAAGGCCGCGTCACCGTGCCAGCCATCCACGATCGCGCCCGCGTCGACGGAGATGATGTCGCCGTCCTTCAGGACGGTCCTCGTGTCCGGGATGCCGTGGACGACGACCTCGTTGACCGAGGTGCAGATGGTCGCGGGGAAGCCGCCGTAACCGAGGAAGTTCGACTTCGCGCCGTGCTCGGCGAGCACCTTGCGGGCCACCTCGTCCAGGTCCTTGGTCGTCGCACCCGGCACGGCCGCCTCCCGGGTGGCCGCATGGATGGCGGCGACGACCAGCCCCGCCTCGCGCATCTTCGCGATCTGCTCGGGAGTCTTGATCTCCACCATTACGGCTGACGCCTTTCTCCGGAACGACTGAAACGTGCTCTCGCGGCTACCGCCGCGGATGCGGGGCCCGGCCGTCCGGCGCGGCCGTGGGCGGCCCGGACGCGGGGCGAACCCGCCACAACACCATACGGCCGCGATGCCCGGACGGGCATCGCGGCCGTAGAGGACCTGCTTGAGGTCAGGCTTTCTGGGACGCCAGAGCGCCCATGGCGCGCTCCGTGACCTCGGTGACCTTGCCGAGCGCCGGGATCGTCACCACGAGGCCCTGCGCCTTGTAGTAGTCGATGATCGGCTCGGTCTCGGTGTGGTAGACCTCGAGACGCTTGCGGACGGTGTCCTCGCGGTCGTCGTCACGCTGGTACAGCTCGCCGCCGCAGGCGTCGCAGACGCCCTCGGCCTTCGGCTGGTTGTAGACGACGTGGAAGACGTGACTGCTGTCGTTGCGGCAGATCCGCCGGCCGGCGATCCGCTTGACGACCTCGTCCTCCGGGACCTCCAGGTCCAGGACCGCGTCCAGCGCGAGGTCCTTGCCCTTGAGGTACGTGTCCAGCGCCTCCGCCTGTCCGACGTTGCGCGGGAAGCCGTCGAGCAGGAAGCCGCCCGCGGCGTCCTCCTGGTCCATCCGGTCCTCGGCCATGCTGATGGTCACCGAGTCCGGGACCAGCTGACCGGCCCGCATGTACTCCTGGGCCTTCTGGCCCAGGGGCGTGCCCTGGCTGATGTTCGCCCGGAAGAGGTCACCCGTAGAGATGTGCGGGATCGACAGATTCTTGGCGAGGTACGCGGCCTGCGTACCCTTGCCGGCGCCGGGCGGCCCGACGAGGACAATTCGCATCAGCGGAGGAACCCTTCGTAGTTGCGCTGCTGAAGCTGGCTCTCGATCTGCTTCACAGTCTCCAGACCGACACCCACGATGATCAGGATGCTGGTTCCCCCGAACGGGAAGTTCTGGTTCGCCTTGAGTGTGACCAGTGCCACGGTGGGCACCAGGGCGATCAGACCCAGGTAGAGAGAGCCGGGCCACGTGATGCGGTTCAGCACGTAGCTCAGGTACTCCGCGGTGGGACGACCGGCCCGGATGCCCGGAATGAACCCACCATACTTCTTCATGTTGTCGGCAACTTCTTCGGGGTTGAAGGAGATGGCGACGTAGAAGAAGGCGAAGAAAACGATCAGCAGGAAGTAGGTGACCATGTAGATCGGGTGGTCACCCTTGACGAGGTTGGAGTTGACCCAGGTCGCCCAGCCCGCCTTGGAGCCGGTGAACTGCACCAGCAGCGCCGGGATGTAGAGCAGCGACGAGGCGAAGATGACCGGGATCACGCCCGCCTGGTTCACCTTCAGCGGGATGTACGTGGACGTACCGCCGTAGGACCGGCGGCCGATCATGCGCTTCGCGTACTGCACCGGGATGCGCCGCTGGGCCTGCTCGACGAAGACCACCAGCGCGACCATGGCCAGGCCGCAGATGATGACCAGCGAGAACTCCAGCCAGCCGCCCATCAGCTTGCCCGCGAGCTTGATGCCCCACAGGCCGCTCGGGAAGCCCGCGGCGATGGAGGTGAACATCAGGATCGACATGCCGTTGCCGATACCGCGGTCGGTGATCAGCTCACCGAGCCACATGATCAGGCAGGTGCCCGCGGTCATGGTGATGACCATGGTGGCCGTGGCGAAGATGGACTTGTCCGGAACGATCTGGTTGCCGACCGCGCAGCCGCTGAAGAGCGCACCGTTGCTGGCGGTCGCGACGAGGCCGGTGCCCTGGAGGATGGCGAGGGCGACGGTCAGATAACGCGTGTACTGCGTGATCTTCGCCTGGCCCGACTGCCCCTCCTTCTTGAGGGCTTCCAGCCGTGGGATGACGACAGTGAGCAACTGCAGGATGATGCTCGCCGTGATGTAGGGCATGATCCCGAGCGCGAAGATCGTGATATGCAGCAGCGCGCCACCGCTGAACATGTTCACGAGGCCGAAGAGGCCCTGGCCGCTCTTGGCCTGGTCCATACACGTCTGGACGTTGGCATAACTGACGCCCGGCACCGGCACGTGCGCACCGAGCCTGAAGAGCACCATGATGCCCAGCGTGAACAGCAGCTTCTTGCGCAGGTCGGGCGTCTTGAACGCTCGGGCGAACGCGGTGAGCACGGTGCCTCCTGCGCCTCTCACGCAGCGACGTGAGAGGAGACGGTCTTGAGGATCGACGAATACATATCAGTCAAAATCCGCACGGGCCGTCATGCATGACAGTCCGCGCGGAGGTTAACAGTGCACGCCACCTTACCGGCGACCGTGCCCCCCTTGGAACGACCAACCGGGGATGCCCCTTTTGGGACATCCCCGGTTGTCAGTTCAACGAGCTCAGACGAGCTCGGTGACGCTGCCGCCGGCAGCGGCGATCTTCTCCTTGGCGGAGCCGGAGACGGCGTCGACCGTCACCTGCAGAGCCACGGAGATCTCGCCGGTGCCGAGCACCTTGACGAGCTGGTTCTTGCGAACCGCACCCTTGGCGACCAGGTCGGCCACCGTGACCTCGCCACCCTGCGGGTAGAGCGCGGCCAGCTTGTCCAGGTTCACGACCTGGTACTCGGTGCGGAAGGGGTTCTTGAAGCCCTTCAGCTTCGGGAGACGCATGTGGAGGGGCATCTGCCCACCCTCGAAGCGCTCCGGAACCTGGTAACGGGCCTTCGTACCCTTGGTACCACGACCGGCCGTCTTACCCTTCGACGCCTCACCACGACCGACACGGGTCTTGGCGGTCTTGGCGCCCGGGGCGGGACGGAGGTTGTGGACCTTCAGCGGGTTCTGCTCCGCCATGTCAGTCGACCTCCTCAACCGTCACGAGGTGGCGGACGGTCTGCACCATGCCGCGGATCTCGGGACGGTCCTCCTTGACAACCACGTCGTTCAGGCGCTTGAGCCCGAGCGAACGCAGGGTGTCGCGGTGGTTCTGCTTGCTACCGATGTAGGACTTGACCTGCGTGACCTTGAGGCGAGCCATTACGCACCCGCCCCTGCACGCGCCCGCAGCAGTGCGGCGGGGGCCACGTCCTCCAGCGGCAGGCCACGACGGGCCGCGATCTCCTCGGGGCGCTGAAGGCCCTGAAGCGCGGTCACCGTGGCGTGCACGATGTTGATCGGGTTCGACGAACCGAGCGACTTCGACAGGATGTCGTGGACGCCGGCGCACTCGAGCACCGCACGCACCGGGCCACCGGCGATAACACCGGTACCGGGGGAAGCGGGCTTGAGCAGGACGACGCCTGCCGCCTTCTCACCCTGGATCGGGTGCGGGATGGTGCCCTGGATACGGGGGACCTTGAAGAAGTTCTTCTTGGCCTCTTCCACGCCCTTGGCGATGGCAGCCGGAACTTCCTTGGCCTTGCCGTAACCGACACCTACGGTGCCGTCACCGTCGCCCACCACGACCAGCGCGGTGAAGCTGAAGCGGCGACCACCCTTGACAACCTTGGCAACGCGGTTGATCGCGACAACGCGCTCAACGTAGGCGGTCTTCTCGGCGGCAGCGCCACCGTCGCGACCCTTCCGGTCCCGCCGCTCGCCGCCACCGGCACCGCTTCCGCGGCGCTGGGGTCCAGCCATTGGATTTACCTCTCTCTGTTACGTCCGCTAGCTCCGGAACCGGGGCTTAGAACTTCAGCCCGGCTTCGCGGGCGGCGTCCGCCAGAGCGGCAATGCGCCCGGCGTACTGGTTGCCACCGCGGTCGAACACGACGGTCTCGACGCCGGCAGCCTTCGCACGCTCGGCGACAAGCGCGCCGACCTGCTTGGCCTGCGCGGACTTGTCGCCCTCGCCACCGCGGATCGAGGTGTCCAGGGTCGACGCCGACGCAAGGGTGTGACCCTTGATGTCGTCGATGACCTGAGCAACGATGTTGCGGTTCGAACGCGTCACGACGAGGCGCGGACGCTCCGCCGAACCCGACACGTTCTTACGGATGCGGATGTGGCGACGCTTCTTGGCGGCGCGCTTGTACGCGTCACCCTTGGCGATCTTTACACCGTATGCCATGGCTTACTTACCCGCCTTTCCGACCTTGCGGCGGATGACCTCACCCGCATACTTCACGCCCTTGGCCTTGTAAGGGTCAGGCTTGCGAAGCTTGCGGATGTTGGCGGCGACCTCGCCGACCTTCTGCTTGTCGATGCCCTCGACGCTGAGCTTGGTCGGGGACTCCACCTTGAAGGTGATGCCCTCGGGGGCCTCGATCAGGATCGGGTGGCTGTAGCCCAGGGCGAACTCCAGGTTGGAGCCCTTCGCCTGGACGCGGTAACCGACACCGCTGATCTCAAGAGCCTTGCTGTAGCCCGCGGTCACGCCGGTGATCATGTTCGCCACCAGCGTGCGGGACAGGCCGTGCAGGGCCTTGTTCTGACGCTCGTCGTTCGGGCGGGTGACGACAAGAGTGCCGTCCTCGCCCTTAGCGATCTCGATGGGCGCGGCAACGGCGTGCGTGAGGGAGCCCTTGGGACCCTTCACGTGCACCGTGCGGCCATCGATGGTGACGTCCACACCAGCGGGAACCTGGATGGGCAGCCGTCCAATACGCGACATTGGCTATTCCTCCGTTCCCTGGTTACCAGACGTAGGCGAGGACTTCCCCACCCACGCCCTTCTTGCTGGCCTGCTGGCCGGTCAGGAGACCGTGGGACGTGGAGATGATCGCCACGCCCAGGCCGCCGAGGACCTTCGGCAGGTTGGTGGACTTTGCGTAGACACGCAGACCCGGCTTCGAAATCCGCTTGATGCCGGCGATCGAGCGCTCGCGGTTCGGGCCGAACTTCAGCTCGAGGACGAGGGACTTGCCGACCTCGGCGTCCTCGACCTTCCAGCCGGTGATGTAGCCCTCCTGCTGGAGGATCTCCGCGATGTGCGACTTGATCTTGCTGTGCGGCATCGCCACGGTGTCGTGGTATGCCGAGTTAGCGTTTCGCAGACGCGTCAGCATGTCTGCGATCGGATCGGTCATGGTCATGTTTGGCCTTCGGCCTCTCTCGCCGTGGTTTCCTATCTGCGCCATCCCTCTCCCCGATCAGAGTCGGGACGGGTGCGGCGCGGGGACCTACGGCGTAGTAAGCGACTTTAAGCGGGCTACGCCCGCGGGCGGTCATGGGCGGCGGGCGCCCAACCCTTCCACTCTACGGGAGGGAAAGGCGGGGCCCCCGCCATCCTTGATGCTTACCGAGAGTCCTGGATTCCCAAGTAGGGAATTACCAGGAGCTCTTGGTCACGCCCGGCAGCTCGCCACGGTGAGCCATCTCACGAAGGCACACGCGGCACAGGCCGAACTTGCGGTAAACGGAGTGCGGGCGGCCGCAGCGCTGGCAGCGGGTGTACGCGCGCACACCGAACTTCGGCTTGCGGGCAGCCTTGGCAATAAGAGACTTCTTCGCCATCTCGCTTACGCCTCCTTGAAGGGGAAGCCGAGGTGACGAAGGAGGGCGCGACCCTCGTCGTCGTTGGTCGCCGTGGTGACCACGGTGATGTCCATACCCCGGACGCGGTCGATCTTGTCCTGGTCGATCTCGTGGAACATGACCTGCTCCGTGAGACCGAAGGTGTAGTTGCCCCGACCGTCGAACTGCTTCGGGGACAGACCACGGAAGTCGCGGATGCGCGGCAGCGCGAGCGACAGCGTACGGTCCAGGAACTCCCACATGCGGTCACCGCGGAGGGTGACGTGGCAGCCGATCGGCTGCCCCTCGCGCAGCTTGAACTGCGCGATCGACTTGCGGGCCTTGGTCACGGCCGGCTTCTGGCCCGTGATCGTGGTGAGGTCGCGGATGGCGCCATCGATCAGCTTGGAGTCGCGGGCGGCGTCGCCCACACCCATGTTGACCACGATCTTGGTCAGGCCGGGGACCTGCATGACGTTCTCGTACGAGAACTCCTCACGGAGCTTCGCGGAGATCTCGTCGCGGTAACGCTGCTTGAGACGCGGTGCGTTGGTGGTGGCAGTCATCAGATGTCCTCACCGGTGCGCTTGGCAACGCGGATCTTGTTGCCCTCGTCGTCGAAGCGGTAACCGACACGAGTGACGACCTTCTTGCCGTCCTTCTCCACGATGAGCTGAACGTTGCTCACGTGGATCGGGGCCTCGGTCGTCACGATGCCGCCGGTCTTGGAACCGCGAGCGGTCTGGCCGGCCTTGGTGTGCTTCTTGACCCGGTTGACACCCTCGACCAGGACGCGGTTCTCGCTGGGCATGGCCACGATGACCTTGCCCTGCTTGCCCTTGTCCTTACCGGTGATGACCTGAACCAGGTCGCCCTTCTTGATCTTCATCGGTTACAGCACCTCCGGCGCGAGCGAGACGATCTTCATGAACTTCTTCTCGCGCAGCTCTCGGCCCACGGGGCCGAAGATACGGGTGCCGCGGGGGTCACCGTCGTTCTTGAGGATGACGGCCGCGTTCTCGTCGAAGCGGATGTACGAGCCGTCGGGACGGCGGCGCTCCTTGACGGTGCGAACGATGACGGCCTTGATGACGTCACCCTTCTTCACGTTGCCACCGGGGATCGCATCCTTGACGGTGGCGACGATGACGTCACCGATGCCCGCGTAGCGGCGACCCGAGCCACCGAGAACACGGATGCAAAGGATCTCCTTGGCACCAGTGTTGTCGGCGACGCGAAGTCGCGACTCCTGCTGGATCACGTCTATCTCCTGATCGTCTGCCGGTTCCCGGCGGGGGCCTCACCGAGGTGAGGACCCCACACCGAGCCTGGCGGAACTTATCTAAGGGAAAACCCCTCAGAAATTACTTGGCCTTCTCGAGGATCTCGACGATGCGCCAGCGCTTCGTCGACGACAGCGGACGCGTCTCCATGATGAGGACGCGGTCGCCGACGCCGGCAGCGTTCTGCTCGTCGTGCGCCTTGAGCTTGTTCGTACGGCGGATGACCTTGCCGTACAGCGCGTGCTTGACGCGGTCCTCGACGGCGACGACGACGGTCTTGTCCATCTTGTCGCTGACGACGAGACCCTCACGGGTCTTGCGGAAGCCGCGCTCGTTCGTCTCAGTCACATTCTTCTCGCTCATCAGGCGCTCTCCACCGTCTCGATGCCCAGCTCGCGCTCGCGCATCAGGGTGTAGATCCGGGCGATGTCCTTACGGACGGACTTGAGCCGACCGTGGTTCTCGAGCTGCCCGGTCGCCGCCTGGAAGCGGAGGTTGAACAGCTCTTCCTTGGCCTCACGGAGCTTCGCGACGAGGTCCTCGTCGTTCAGCTCACGCAGCTCGGTCGCCTTGATACCAGCGGCCATCACGACTCACCTGCCTCGCGCCGAACAATGCGGCACTTCATCGGAAGCTTGTGGGCGGCGCGGGTCAGCGCCTCACGAGCAACCTTTTCGTTCGGGAAGGACAGCTCGAACATCACCCGACCGGGCTTGACGTTCGCGATCCACCACTCGGGGGAACCCTTACCGGAACCCATGCGGGTCTCGGCCGGCTTCTTCGTGAGCGGACGGTCCGGGTAGATGTTGATCCAGACCTTGCCGCCACGCTTGATGTGACGGGTCATGGCGATACGAGCGGACTCGATCTGCCGGTTCGTCACGTAAGCCGGGGTGAGGGCCTGGATGCCGTACTCACCGAAAGCGAGCTCGGTGCCACCCTTGGCCATGCCAGAGCGCTTGGGGTGGTGCTGCTTGCGGTGCTTGACCCTGCGAGGGATCAGCATGTCGGTCAGGCCTCCGTTCCGGTGGACTCAGCCGGAGCAGCGGCAGCGGCCTCGGCCTTGGGGGCCTCGGCAGCGGCGTTCTGCTGCGGCTTGCGGCCGCGGCCGCCACGCTCGCCGCCACGGCCACCACGGGCCGGGCGGTCCTGAGCGCCACCGCGGGACGGGCGGTTGCCCGCACGCGCAGCGGCGTTCTCGGCGCGGACCTCGGCGATGTTCTTGACGTCGCCCTTGTAGATCCAGACCTTCACGCCGATGCGGCCGAAGGTGGTCTTGGCCTCGAAGAAGCCGTAGTCGACGTTCGCGCGGAGCGTGTGCAGGGGCACACGGCCCTCGCGGTAGAACTCCGAGCGGGACATCTCGGCGCCGCCGAGACGGCCACCGCACTGGATCTTGATGCCCTTGGCGCCGGCCTTCATCGTCGACTGCATGCTCTTGCGCATGGCGCGACGGAAGGAGACGCGGGAGGACAGCTGCTCGGCGACGGCCTGGGCCACCAGCTGAGCGTCCACCTCGGGGTTCTTGACCTCGAGGATGTTCAGCTGGACCTGCTTGCCGGTCAGCTTCTCCAGCTCGCCGCGGATGCGGTCGGCCTCGGCGCCGCGGCGGCCGATGACGATGCCCGGACGAGCGGTGTGGATGTCAACGCGGACGCGGTCGCGGGTGCGCTCGATCTCAACCTTCGAGATACCGGCGCGCTCCATGCCCTTCGTCATCATGCGACGAATGGCAACGTCTTCCTTGACGTAGTCCTTGTACAGCTTGTCGGCGTACCAACGCGACTTGAAGTCGGTGGTGATGCCGAGCCGGAACCCGTGCGGGTTAACCTTCTGGCCCATTACCGGGTTCCTTCCTTGCTGCTGACGACCACGGTGATGTGGCTGGTCCGCTTGCGGATCCGGTAGGCACGGCCCTGGGCGCGCGGACGGAACCGCTTCAGGGTCGGGCCCTCGTCGACGTACGCCTCGCTGATGACCAGCGAAGAGGCGTCGGTGTGGTCGTAGTTGTGTGCAGCGTTGGCGATGGCGCTGTCCAGCACCTTGCCAACCGGCACGCTCGCGGCCTGCGGGGCGAAACGCAGGACCGCCTGAGCCTCCGTGGCATCCATGCCACGGATGAGGTCCACCACGCGGCGGGCCTTCATGGGCGTGACGCGGATGTACCGCGCCTGGGCCCTGGCTTCCATGGTTGTCCCTTCGGTGTCAGTCATAGTCGTTCACACCCCGCCTTAGCGGCGCTTCGACTTGCGGTCGTCCTTGACGTGGCCGCGGAAGGTGCGGGTCGGCGAGAACTCGCCGAGCTTGTGGCCGACCATCGACTCGGTGACGAACACCGGGACGTGCGTCTTGCCGTTGTGCACCGCGAGCGTGTGGCCGAGCATGGCCGGCACGATCATGGAGCGACGGGACCAGGTCTTGATGACGTTCTTGGTACCAGCTTCGTTCTGGGCGTCCACCTTCTTGATGAGGTGGCCGTCGACGAAGGGTCCCTTCTTGAGACTACGCGGCATCTAAACCCGCTCCTAGCGCTTCTTGTTCGTCTTGCGGCGGCGGACGATGTACTTGTTGCTCGCCTTCTTGGGAGAACGAGTACGACCCTCCTTCTGACCCCACGGGGAGACCGGGTGGCGACCACCGGAGGTCTTACCCTCACCACCACCGTGCGGGTGGTCGACCGGGTTCATCGCCACACCACGCACGGTCGGGCGAACGCCCTTCCAGCGCATACGGCCGGCCTTGCCCCAGTTGATGTTCGACTGCTCGGCGTTGCCGACCTCGCCGACGGTGGCGCGGCAGCGGACGTCGACCAGGCGGACCTCGCCGGACGGCATGCGCAGGTGGGCGTACTGGCCCTCCTTCGCCAGCAGCTGCACGGAAGAACCGGCAGAGCGGGCGAACTTGGCGCCGCCACCGGGACGGAGCTCGATCGCGTGGATCGTCGTACCGACCGGGATGTTGCGCAGCGGCAGGTTGTTGCCCGGCTTGATGTCGGCCGTGGGGCCGTTCTCGATCCGGTCACCCTGCTGCAGCTTCGCGGGGGCGATGATGTAGCGCTTCTCGCCGTCTGCGTAGTGCAGCAGCGCGATGCGCGCGGTGCGGTTCGGGTCGTACTCGATGTGAGCGACCTTGGCCGGCACGCCGTCCTTGTCGTGACGACGGAAGTCGATCACGCGGTAGGCGCGCTTGTGGCCACCACCCTGGTGGCGAACGGTCACACGACCGGCGTTGTTACGGCCGCCCTTGCTGTGCAGCGGGCGGACCAGCGACTTCTCCGGCGTGGACCGCGTGATCTCGACAAAGTCGGCGACGCTGGAGCCACGACGGCCCGGGGTCGTCGGCTTGTACTTGCGGATACCCATTTCTCAGTCCTCGTCCGATTCCGGACGACTCGGACTCCGTTAGGAGACCGGGCCGCCGAAGATGTCGATTCGGTCGCCCTCGGCGAGGGTCACGATGGCGCGCTTGGTGTTGGCGCGCTTGCCGAAACCGGTCTTGGTGCGCTTGCGCTTACCCTGACGGTTGATCGTGTTGACCCCGGTGACCTTGACCGAGAAGACCGCCTCGACGGCCTGCTTGATCTGGGTCTTGTTGGCGCGCGGGTCGACGATGAACGTGTACTTGTTCTCGTCGAGAAGCGCGTAGCTCTTCTCCGAGACCACCGGCTTGACCAGGATGTCACGGGGGTCCGTGTAGGTCTTGCTGGTGACCACGGCGACAGTCGCCTCGCTCATCAGGCGTCGCTCCCTTCGAGCTCGCCGGCCGTCTTCGCGGCCACGAAGGACTCGAAAGCAGCCTTGGTGAAGACCACGTCGTCCGAGACGAGCACGTCGTACGTGTTCAGCTGGCCCGGCTCCAGGATGTGGACCTGGGGCAGGTTGCGGGCGGACAGCCACGCGGCCTCGTCGGCACGCTCGACGACCAGGAGCAGGTTCTTGCGCTCCGAGATCTTGCCGAACAGCGTCTTGGCGGCCTTCGTGGACACCGCACCGTCGACCACGCCGGAGACGACGTGGATACGGCTGTGGCGGGCCCGGTCGGAGAGGGCACCGCGGAGGGCGGCGGCCTTCATCTTCTTCGGGGTCCGCTGCGAGTAGTCACGCGGCACGGGACCGTGCACGACGCCACCACCGGCGAACTGCGGCGCGCGGGTCGAACCCTGACGGGCGCGACCGGTGCCCTTCTGGCGGTACGGCTTCTTGCCACCGCCGCGGACCTCGCCGCGAGTCTTCGTCTTGTGCGTGCCCTGACGGGCAGCGGCCAGCTGTGCGACGACGACCTGGTGGATCAGCGGAATGCTGACCTTCGCGTCGAAGATCTCCGTGGGGAGCTCGACGGTCCCGGCCTTGTCGCCTGCCGGCGAAAGGATGTCAATGGTGCTCATCGTTACCTCAGGCCCCCTTGGCCGCGGTACGGACCAGGACGAGGCCGCCGTTCGGACCAGGAACCGCGCCCTTGATCAGGAGCAGGCCCTTCTCCGCGTCAACGGCGTGGACGGTCAGGTTCTGGGTGGTGACCCGCTCGTTGCCCATGCGGCCCGCCATGCGGAGGCCCTTGAACACGCGGCCCGGGGTGGCGCAGCCACCGATGGAACCGGGGGAGCGGTGCTTGCGCTGGGTGCCGTGACCGGCGCCGAGGCCCTTGAAGTTGTGACGCTTCATGACACCGGCGAAGCCCTTGCCCTTGCTCTTGCCGGTGACGTCGACCTTGACGCCCGACTCGAACACGGCAGCGGTGATCTCCTGGCCGAGCGTGTACTCGCTGGCGTCAGCGGTACGCAGCTCCACCAGGTGGCGGCGCGGGGTGACGTCGGCCTTGGCGAAGTGACCCTTGAGGGGCTTGTTCACCTTGCGCGGGTCGATCTCGCCGAAGGCGATCTGGACCGACTCGTAGCCGTCGCTGTCGTTGGTGCGGACCTGGGTGACGACGCAGGGCCCGGCCTTGACGACGGTCACCGGGACAACCCGGTTGTTCTCGTCCCAGACCTGGGTCATGCCGAGCTTCTCGCCCAGGACGCCCTTAATGTTCTTAGCCATCTCGCGCGTCACCTCAGAGCTTGATCTCGATGTCGACGCCCGCCGGCAGGTCGAGGCGCATGAGCGAGTCAACCGTCTTCGGCGTGGGGTCGAGGATGTCGATGAGGCGCTTGTGCGTGCGCATCTCGAAGTGCTCGCGCGAGTCCTTGTACTTGTGCGGCGACTTGATGACGCAGTACACGTTCTTCTCAGTGGGCAGCGGCACCGGGCCTGCGACCGACGCACCAGTGCGGGTCACCGTCTCGACGATCTTCTTCGCCGAGGAGTCGATGACCTCGTGGTCGTAGGCCTTGAGCCGGATGCGGATCTTCTGTCCCGCCATGGCTACTTCGTAGTCCTGTCTCTCGTAACGCTCTGGGACCCGGTGTGCTGCGGACCTTGCGGAACGCCGCCCTTCTCCGACCCACGCGGTCGGGCGTGTCGCGCCCCCTCCTGAAAATTTCCCAGAGGAAATTCCCGGTGAAGGGGTTTGTGGGGGAAGGGCACCCACCGAGCGCCTGGCCGGGGCCGCGCTGGCGCTTCCCGGAAGATTCCCGTACTTCCACCCCTCAAAAGGGGTGACGAGTACTGCGGGACTCGCTTCCAGTCCTCCCGGCGGGAGGCGCGCAAGCATCAGCTCACAACCGAGCAACCTGAACAGTGTGCCATACGGGCCCGAAGGGGCGCCAATCGAAGCAGAAGAAGGTACCCCGAGCGGCTCAGTTGTCAAACCACCCCGCCGACATACAGGACACTATGACCTTTGCCGGGGTTTGCCGTGGCCATGGGCAACCCGTGCGGTCCGCCTGCCGTCCTTCTGCACGCCGGGGCAGCCGGTGACGCACGATGCCACCGGGACTGCTGCACAACGGACGGAGTCGGTCAGTTGGACATCTCACAGCGGATGGTGATATCTCGCCGGACCGCACTCGCCGGGCTGGCCGCCACCACGGTGGCCGTGGCGGCGGGCTGCAGCAGCGGCGACGGGGGCGGCCACAAGGCCACGGCCTCCCCGAGCCCGGTCAGGGCGGTGGACCCGCACTCCACGCAGTCCTTCAACGGCGTGAAGCAACCGCTGCTGCTCCAGATCATGGCCCACCCGGACGACGACCTGTTCTTCATGAACCCGGACGCCTCGCACATCGTGCAGTCCGGGGTGCCGGTCGTCTCGGTCTACGTCACGGCGGGCGAGGCCGTCGGCCAGAACTGGATCGAGGGCATGCCCAAGGGCAAGCCCGACAAGGCCGCCTACTCCTCGGCGCGCCACCAGGGCCTCCGCCAGGCGTACGCGGAGATGCTCGGCCTGGACAGGTTCACGGGCTGGAAGAAGTCCGTGCTGGACCTCGGCGGGGGCGTACAGGCGGAGACGAACGAGCTGGCCAACGGCGACCGCCGGGCCCGGCTGGTCTTCCTCAACATCGCCATGCTCTCCGCGCACCAGATGCGCCTCCCGCTGCTCTGGGAGCGCCCCGACGCCGAGATGCAGAGCCTGGTCGCCACGGGCTCGCCGTGCACCACCGTGAGCAAGTACACCCACGGCACCCTGGTGGACACGCTGGCCACGATCATGGACCGGTTCAAGCCGACCGTGATCCACACCATGGACCCCGACCCGGACTACCAGGTCCACGACGCCACGCACCCCAAGGACAACGACTACGGCGCGTGCTCCGACCACCGCGACCACACGCCGACCGCGCTCTTCACCTGGAAGGCGATGTCGCAGTGGGTGGCCGACGCCACCAAGCGGGACGGGCACCCGCCGCGCTTCTCGACCACCGCCTTCCGCGGCTACTACAACCAGCGCTGGCCGCACAACCTGCCGCCGGAGGTCGTGGAGCAGAAGCACCGCCTGGTCGAGGCATACGGCGGCGACCCCAAGTGGGAGTGCGGCAACCCCGCGGGCTGCGGTGACTACGGCCAGGGCGGCGACCGCCCGATGAAGAACCGCAAGGGCTGGATCCGCTCCACCCACTACCGCTACGAGGGCGCCACGACGGCCCCCGACACCGACAAGGCGGGCCGCCTGGAGGCGTACGGCGTGCTCGGCCTGCAGGCGGTGCGCTGGCAGGAGACCTCCGCCGGCAGCGGCCGCTGGGGCGACCCGCAGAACCTCGGCGGCGGCCCGCTCGCCCCCGCCCTGGCCTCGGTGAAGGACGCCGCCGGGCGCAGGCTGCTGTTCGGCCTGCGGTTCTCCGCGCTCGCGGGCCAGGGGAAGCCGGACACCCGCGAGATCGTGGTCCTGGAGCAGGGCTCGCCGGACGGCGCGTTCAAGGAGTGGCAGCCGCTCGGCAACCCCGAGCACAAGCCGGACCGCGGCCGCCGGGTGGGCATGCCCGCGGCGATCGCCACCCCCGACGGACGGGTCCACCTCTTCGTCCGCAACGCGGGCAAGGGCGTCTCCAGCCGGGTCCGCGAGGCCGACGGCAAGTGGGGGAAGTGGCAGAGCCTGCACGGCCAGGAGATCCAGGACGGCCTGACCGTGGTCCTGGACCAGGACAAGCGGGTGCACGTCTTCGGCACGGGCCGGGACACCGTGCACCACTGGAGCCAGGACGAACCGGGCAAGCCGGTCCGCAGCATCCCGCTCAAGGACCTGCCGCAGCCCGGCGGGCTGCCGGGTGCCGCCCTCGACCCGGACGGCCGCCTCGCGGTCGTCTACCGCACCCCGGAGGCCGTCCAGCCCTCCGTGTACCGGTTCAAGCCGGGCTCCGACGGCGTCGACACCACCGAGCTCAAGAACTTCGCGGGCTACGGGCCGCTCGACGCCCACACCCTGGCCGTGCGCGGCGGCAACGACACCGTGATGGTGCTCGGCAGGGCCGTCGACGGCAAGGTGCAGCTGGTGGACGCCGGGTCCGGGGACGCCTCCCCCACCGTCTCCCCCGGCTCGTACCTCGCCGTGGGCACCCCCGCGGTGCTCACGGACGCGGGCCACCAGCTGTGCGTGGTGGGCCTGGGCCCGGACGCGGGCCCCTGGGTCTGGCGCCCCGAGAACAGCTGACGGACCGCGGACCCGTCCCCCCGGATTCACCCTCCGGGGGGACGGCCTTTCCCCGGTACGGGCGGTTCCACGCCATGACGTCGATCGCTCATCGTCGCCGGTGACGTCGCCGAGCACGTCGAGGACCGCTCCGGCAGATCCTGCCGTACGAGGGACAGGGCCGAGGGCAAGCGAAAGGGCCCGCACATCCGAAGATGTGCGGGCCCTTTCAGACCGTTCCGGTCAGACCGTCAAGCAAGCGAGCTTACTTGTTGATCTTGGTGACCTGGCCGGCGCCGACGGTGCGGCCGCCCTCACGGATGGTGAAGCGCAGGCCCTCCTCCATGGCGACGGGCTGGATCAGGGAAACGGTCATCTCGGCGTTGTCGCCGGGCATGACCATCTCCGTGCCCTCCTTGAGGGTCACAACACCGGTCACGTCAGTCGTACGGAAGTAGAACTGCGGACGGTAGTTGTTGAAGAACGGGGTGTGACGGCCACCCTCGTCCTTCGACAGGATGTACGCCGTGGCCTCGAACTCGGTGTGCGGCGTGACCGAACCCGGCTTGATGATGCACTGGCCGCGCTCGACGTCCTCGCGCTTGATGCCACGGAGGAGCAGACCGACGTTCTCACCGGCCTGGCCCTCGTCGAGCAGCTTGCGGAACATCTCGATGCCGGTGACCGTGGTGGTGGTCTTCTCGGTCTTGATGCCGATGATGTCGACGGTCTCGTTGACCTTCAGGACACCACGCTCGATACGACCGGTGACGACGGTGCCACGACCGGTGATCGTGAAGACGTCCTCGATCGGCATCAGGAACGGCTTGTCGACGTCACGCTCGGGCTGCGGGATGTTCTCGTCCACGGCCTTCATGAGGCCGAGGAGCTTCTCGCCCCACTCCTTGTCGCCCTCGAGCGCCTTGAGCGCCGAGACCTGCACGACCGGAGCGTCGTCGCCGTTGAACTCGTACTCGTTGAGGAGCTCACGGACCTCGAGCTCGACGAGCTCCAGGATCTCCTCGTCGTCCACCATGTCGGCCTTGTTCAGGGCGACGACGATGTACGGAACGCCGGACTGGCGGGCCAGGAGCACGTGCTCCTTGGTCTGCGGCATCGGACCGTCGGTCGCGGCGACCACGAGGATCGCGCCGTCCATCTGGGCGGCACCGGTGATCATGTTCTTGATGTAGTCCGCGTGACCCGGGCAGTCGACGTGGGCGTAGTGACGCGACTCGGTCTGGTACTCAACGTGAGCGATCGAGATCGTGATACCGCGCTGACGCTCTTCGGGCGCCTTGTCGATCTCGTCGAACGGCGTGAAGGGGTTCAGGTCCGGGTACGCGTCGTGCAGCACCTTGGTGATCGCCGCGGTAAGAGTGGTCTTACCGTGGTCGACGTGACCGATGGTGCCGATGTTGACGTGCGGCTTAGTCCGCTCGAACTTCGCCTTCGCCACTGGGTCCTCCTACGGAGTGGTTCTGTACGCCTTACTCATCGGCGCCAGGTGATCTTTGCTGGGGTGCCGTCCGCCGGGGCAACCACCACGCATCGAAAGGAACGGTGTCCTCACGGTACGCAATGGAATGCCCCGACAGTCGGTGTAAAGCCTAAAGCGTGAAATTCACGTACGGAGACGCGGTTACTCGCCCTTGGCCTTCGCGATGATCTCCTCGGCGACGTTCCGCGGAACCTCGGCGTAGGAGTCGAACTGCATCGAGTAGCTTGCGCGACCCGAGGTCTTGCTGCGGAGGTCTCCGACGTAGCCGAACATCTCCGACAGCGGAACCAGGCCCTTGACGAGCTTGGCGCCGTGACGGTCCTCCATGGCCTGGATCTGGCCACGGCGGGAGTTGATGTCACCGATCACATCGCCCATGTAGTCCTCGGGGGTGGTGACCTCGACGGACATCATCGGCTCGAGCAGAGCCGGGGACGCCTTGCGAGCACCCTCCTTGAACGCCATGGAACCGGCGATCTTGAAGGCGAGTTCGGACGAGTCGACGTCGTGGTAGGCACCGTCGAGCAGCGTCACCTTGACGCCGGTCAGCGGGTAGCCGGCCAGCACGCCGAACTCCATGGCCTCCTGGCAACCCGCGTCCACGGACGGGATGTACTCCCGCGGGATACGGCCACCGGTGACCTTGTTCTCGAACTCGTAGCCATCGCCCTCGAGGGGCTCGATGGCCATCTGCACCTTGGCGAACTGGCCGGAACCACCAGTCTGCTTCTTGTGCGTGTAGTCGATGCGCTCGACGGCCTTGCGGATCGTCTCGCGGTACGCGACCTGCGGCTTGCCGACGTTGGCCTCGACCTTGAACTCACGGCGCATACGGTCGACCAGCACATCGAGGTGCAGCTCGCCCATACCCGCGATGATGGTCTGGCCCGTCTCCTCGTCCGTGTGGACCTGGAAGGACGGGTCCTCCTCGGCGAGACGCTGGATGGCGACACCCAGCTTCTCCTGGTCGCCCTTGGACTTCGGCTCGATGGCGACCTGGATCACCGGGGCCGGGAAGTCCATGGACTCCAGGATCACCGGGTCCGACGCGGAGCAGAGGGTCTCACCGGTGGTGGTCTGCTTCAGACCCATGACGGCGACGATGTCACCGGCACCCACCGACTCGATCTCCTCACGCTTGTTCGCGTGCATCCGGTAGATCTTGCCGATGCGCTCCTTCTTGCCCTTCACGGAGTTCTGCACCTGGGTGCCGGCCTCCATGCGGCCCGAGTAAACCCGGACGAAGGTGAGCTTGCCAAGGTGCGGGTCGCTCATGATCTTGAAGGCAAGGCCGGCGAACGGCTCGTCGTCGGACGGCTTGCGCTTCACGATCTCGTCGGCGTTGTTCACCGCGTGGCCCTCGACGGCCTCGATGTCCAGCGGCGACGGCAGGTAGCGGACCACGGCGTCGAGCAGGGGCTGGACGCCCTTGTTCTTGAACGCGGTACCACAGAACACCGGGGTGACGGTGACGGAGTCGGCGCCGCCCTTGGAGGCCAGCGTGATGCGGCGGATGGCCGCCATCAGCTGCTCCTCGGTGGGCTCCTGGCCCTCCAGGAAGAGCTCCATCATGGCGTCGTCGTGCTCGGCGACACCCTCGAGGAGCTTGCCGCGCCACTCGTCGGCGGCCTCGACATGCGTGGCCGGGATGTCGACGACGTCGTACATCTCGCCCTTGGCGGCCTCGGCGGACCAGACCAGCGCCTTCATCTGGACGAGGTCGACCACGCCCTTGAAGTCGGCCTCGGCACCGATCGGCAGCTGCATGACCAGCGGAACCGCACCGAGGCGGTCGACGATCATGTCGACGCAGCGGTGGAACTCGGCACCGGTGCGGTCGAGCTTGTTGACGAAGCAGATGCGCGGCACGCCGTAGCGGTCCGCCTGGCGCCACACGGTCTCGGACTGCGGCTCAACACCGGCAACGCCGTCGAACACCGTCACGGCACCGTCGAGGACGCGCAGCGAACGCTCCACCTCGACGGTGAAGTCGACGTGGCCCGGGGTGTCGATGATGTTGATGGTGTGGTCGACGTCGTTCAGCGGCCAGTGGCAGGTCGTCGCGGCAGACGTGATCGTGATGCCGCGCTCCTGCTCCTGCTCCATCCAGTCCATGGTGGCAGCGCCATCGTGGACCTCACCGATCTTGTACGAAACACCGGTGTAGAACAGGATCCGCTCGGTGGTGGTCGTCTTGCCCGCGTCGATGTGGGCCATGATCCCGATGTTGCGGACCTTGGCCAGGTCAAGCGAAGTGGTGGCCATATGGCTCAGTCTTCTCTCGGTTCTCGATGGGGGTAGCGACTACCAGCGGTAGTGCGCGAAGGCCTTGTTGGACTCGGCCATCTTGTGCGTGTCCTCACGCTTCTTGACCGCAGCGCCCAGACCGTTGGAGGCGTCCAGGAGCTCGTTCATGAGGCGCTCGGTCATCGTCTTCTCGCGACGGGCGCGGGAGTAACCCACCACCCAGCGGAGCGCGAGGGTGGAGGCGCGGCCCGGACGGACCTCGACCGGCACCTGGTAGGTGGCGCCACCGACACGGCGGGACTTGACCTCGAGAGCCGGCTTGACGTTCTCGAGGGCGCGCTTGAGGGTGATGACCGGGTCGTTACCGGTCTTCTCGCGCAGACCCTCCATGGCGCCGTACACGATGCGCTCGGCGGTGGAGCGCTTTCCGTGCAGCAGGATCTTGTTGATCAGGGAGGTGACAAGAGGAGAACCGTAGACCGGGTCGATGATGACCGGGCGCTTCGGGGCGGGGCCCTTACGAGGCATTCTTACTTCTCCTTCTTGGCGCCGTAGCGGCTGCGAGCCTGCTTACGGTTCTTGACGCCCTGCGTGTCGAGGGAGCCGCGGATGATCTTGTAGCGAACACCCGGCAGGTCCTTCACACGGCCACCGCGCACGAGCACGATCGAGTGCTCCTGCAGGTTGTGACCCTCACCCGGAATGTAAGCGGTGACCTCGATGCCGGAGGTCAGACGCACACGCGCGACCTTACGGAGCGCCGAGTTCGGCTTCTTCGGGGTGGTCGTGAAAACACGCGTGCAGACGCCACGACGCTGGGGCGAACCCTCGAGTGCGGGCGTCTTGTTCTTCTCGACCTTGTCCTGCCGGCCCTTTCGGACCAGCTGCTGGATCGTAGGCACCGTTTCTCCGGTTTCTGTGTGCCGATCACGATAAAACTAACCTGGGAGCGACACCGACCCACGCGGTCGGGTGTGTCGAAGGCTGTAGACCCCCGCCGGAGGCGGAAGGGCACAGATTTCGGTGTCTCGGACCGGTGACCGGTCCGGGCCCCTCGCACGGTCTAACGGCACGCACGAGAGCCCAGGGACACCCCAGGCACAAGCTCAGAGCCTACCTAGCGCATGGGCTGCGGTCAAAACAAATGCACACGCGGTGGACACTCCGACGGGTGCGTCACGACGTCGCCCGGGGCCCGTTTTTCCGGGCCTACCACGGGTGTTCGACCCGGCGCCGGAGATCACGACCACCCTACCGGCCGAACGAGTGAGAGCGACGACACGCCGCAGGGCGGCCACCCTCGAAAGGGTGACCGCCCTGCGGTTCTCGACTTGCGTCCTACTGGTTGTACGGACCGTAGTCGTAGTCCTCCAGCGGGACCGCCTGGCCGGAGCCGGTGCCGAAGGGCGAGTAGTCGATGTCGTCGTAACCGACGGCCGAGTACATCGCGGCCTTGGCCTCCTCGGTGGGCTCCACCCGGATGTTGCGGTAACGGGACAGACCCGTACCGGCCGGGATGAGCTTACCGATGATGACGTTCTCCTTGAGGCCGATCAGGGAGTCCGACTTGGCGTTGATCGCCGCGTCGGTGAGCACCCGGGTCGTCTCCTGGAAGGACGCCGCCGACAGCCACGACTCGGTGGCGAGCGAGGCCTTGGTGATACCCATCAGCTGCGGACGGCCGGAGGCGGGGTGACCGCCCTCGGTGACCACACGACGGTTCTCGGACTCGAAGCGCGAGCGCTCCACGAGCTCGCCCGGCAGCAGCTCCGCGTCGCCGGACTCGATGATCGTCACGCGGCGCAGCATCTGCCGGATGATGATCTCGATGTGCTTGTCGTGGATCGACACACCCTGCGAGTTGTAGACCTTCTGGACCTCGCCGACCAGGTGCACCTGGACGGCGCGCTGACCGAGGATGCGCAGGACGTCGTGCGGGTTGGTGGCACCCACGGTGAGCTTCTGGCCCACCTCGACGTGCTCGCCCTCGGACACCAGCAGACGGGCACGCTTGGAGATGCCGAAGGCGGTCTCCTCGGAGCCGTCGTCCGGGGTGACGACGAGCTTCTTGGTCTTCTCGGTCTCCTCGATACGGACGCGGCCGGCCGCCTCCGAGATCGGGGCGACACCCTTGGGCGTACGGGCTTCGAAGAGCTCGACGACTCGGGGCAGACCCTGGGTGATGTCGTCACCGGCCACACCACCGGTGTGGAAGGTACGCATCGTCAGCTGGGTACCGGGCTCACCGATGGACTGGGCCGCGATGATGCCGACGGCCTCACCGATGTCGACCAGCTTGCCGGTGGCCAGCGAACGGCCGTAGCAGAAGGCACAGGTGCCGACCGCGGACTCACAGGTGAGGACCGAACGGGTCTTGACCGTCTCGACGCCGTGGGCGACGAGCTGGTCGATGAGGACATCGCCCAGGTCGACGTTGGCCGGCGCGATGACCTTGCCGTCGATGACGACGTCCTCGGCCAGCATGCGGGCGTAGACGCTGGTCTCGACGTCGTCCGCCTTGCGGAGCACGCCGTCGGCGCCCTTGGCCGCGATCTGGAGCTTGAGGCCGCGCTCGGTGCCGCAGTCCTCCTCGCGGATGATCACGTCCTGCGAGACGTCCACCAGACGACGGGTCAGGTAACCCGAGTCGGCGGTACGGAGGGCGGTGTCCGCGAGACCCTTACGGGCACCGTGGGTGGAGATGAAGTACTCCAGCACGGAGAGACCCTCACGGAACGACGCCTTGATGGGTCGCGGGATGGTCTCGTTCTTCGCGTTCGACACCAGACCACGCATACCGGCGATCTGACGCATCTGCATCATGTTTCCTCGGGCACCCGAGTCAACCATCATGAAGATGGGGTTCGTCTTGGGGAAGTTCGCGTTCATCGCCTCGGCAACCTCGTTGGTCGCCTTGGTCCAGATCGCGATGAGCTCCTGCGTGCGCTCGTCCTTGGTGATCAGACCGCGCTCGTACTGCTTCTGGACCTTCT
The DNA here is from genome assembly GCF_053594975.1 of Streptomyces sp. NPDC002537. Classification (NCBI taxonomy): domain Bacteria; kingdom Bacillati; phylum Actinomycetota; class Actinomycetes; order Kitasatosporales; family Streptomycetaceae; genus Streptomyces; species Streptomyces sp. NPDC002537. The sequence goes on along the minus strand of NZ_JBSFWT010000021.1, from coordinate 40,861 downwards.
CGTCCTGCGCCTCGTAGCCCTTGACGATCTCCTTCTTCGCCTCGGGAACGACGATGTCGGAGACCGACACGGTGACGCCGGAACGGGTCGCCCAGTGGAAGCCGGCCGCCTTCAGGTTGTCGAGCGTCGCCGCCACGATGACCTTGGGGTAGCGCTCGGCCAGGTCGTTGACGATCTCGGAGAGCTGCTTCTTGCCCACCGAGTAGTCGACGAACGGGTAGTCCTCGGGCAGCAGCTCGTTGAAGAGCGCGCGGCCCAGGGTGGTGCGCAGGCGGAAGCTGTCGCCCTGCTGCCACTCCGGCTCGCCCTCCTCCACGGCCGGCGGGGTCCAGCCACGCGGCGGGACGGTGCCGATCGGGAAGCGGATGTCGACCTTCGCCTGGAGCGAGAGCTCCCGGGCGTCGAAGGCCATGATCGCCTCGGCGGTGGAACCGAAGGACCGGCCCTCGCCGATGACCTTGCGCTCCTTCTCATCCGTGGTGAGGAAGAACAGACCGAGCACCATGTCCTGGGTCGGCATGGTGACCGGACGGCCGTCGGCCGGCTTGAGGATGTTGTTCGAGGACAGCATCAGGATGCGGGCCTCGGCCTGCGCCTCCGCGGAGAGCGGCAGGTGGACGGCCATCTGGTCACCGTCGAAGTCCGCGTTGAACGCGGTGCAGACGAGCGGGTGGATCTGGATGGCCTTGCCCTCGACCAGCTGCGGCTCGAAGGCCTGGATGCCGAGGCGGTGCAGCGTGGGCGCACGGTTCAGCAGCACCGGGTGCTCGGCGATGACCTCTTCGAGGACGTCGTACACGACGGTGCGGCCGCGCTCGACCATGCGCTTGGCCGACTTGATGTTCTGCGCGTGGTTCAGGTCGACCAGGCGCTTCATCACGAACGGCTTGAAGAGCTCCAGCGCCATGGCCTTGGGCAGACCGCACTGGTGCAGCTTCAGCTGCGGGCCGACGACGATGACGGAACGCGCCGAGTAGTCGACTCGCTTGCCGAGCAGGTTCTGACGGAAGCGACCCTGCTTGCCCTTGAGCATGTCGGACAGCGACTTCAGCGGACGGTTGCCGGGGCCCGTGACCGGGCGACCACGACGGCCGTTGTCGAAGAGCGCGTCGACGGCCTCCTGAAGCATGCGCTTCTCGTTGTTCACGATGATCTCGGGGGCACCGAGGTCAAGGAGACGCTTGAGGCGGTTGTTGCGGTTGATGACGCGGCGGTACAGGTCGTTCAGGTCGGAGGTCGCGAAGCGGCCACCGTCCAGCTGCACCATCGGACGCAGGTCCGGCGGGATCACGGGGATGCAGTCGAGCACCATGCCGCTGGGGCTGTTGCGGGTCTGCAGGAAGGCGGAGACGACCTTGAGGCGCTTGAGCGCACGGGTCTTCTTCTGGCCCTTGCCGGTCCGGATGATCTCGCGGAGGCGCTCGGCCTCCTCGTCCAGGTCGAAGGACTCCAGGCGCTTCTGCAGCGCGGCGGCGCCCATCGCACCCATGAAGTAGGTGCCGAAGCGGTCGCGCAGCTCGCGGTAGAGCAGCTCGTCGCCCTCGAGGTCCTGGACCTTGAGGTTCTTGAAGCGGCTCCACACCTCGTCGAGGCGGTCGATCTCGCGCTGGGCGCGGTCGCGCAGCTGCTTCATCTCGCGCTCGGCGCCCTCGCGCACCTTGCGGCGCACATCGGCCTTGGCGCCCTCGGCCTCGAGCTCGGCCAGGTCGGACTCGAGCTTCTTGGCGCGGGCCTCCAGGTCGGCGTCGCGGCGCTGCTCGATCTGCTGACGCTCGACGGAGACATGGGCCTCCAGCGAGGGCAGGTCGCGCGTCCGGCGCTCCTCGTCCACCCACGTGATCATGTAGGCGGCGAAGTAGATGACCTTCTCGAGGTCCTTCGGGGCGAGGTCGAGCAGGTAGCCCAGGCGCGACGGGACGCCCTTGAAGTACCAGATGTGGGTGACGGGAGCGGCGAGCTCGATGTGGCCCATCCGCTCACGGCGCACCTTGGCGCGGGTGACCTCGACGCCACAGCGCTCACAGATGATGCCCTTGAAGCGGACACGCTTGTACTTGCCGCAGTAGCACTCCCAGTCCCGGGTCGGACCGAAGATCTTCTCGCAGAAGAGTCCGTCCTTTTCGGGCTTCAGGGTGCGGTAGTTGATGGTCTCCGGCTTCTTGACCTCGCCGTGGGACCAGGTACGGATGTCGTCCGCGGTCGCCAGGCCGATCCGCAGCTCGTCGAAGAAGTTGACGTCGAGCACTTGTCGTCAATCCCTCTTTCAGGGTTCGTGCCCCTCGCGTGAGCGAGAAATGGGGCTCTACATCATGGTCTGGGGGTCCGGATGGGGGTCTCTCCCGCCGGCCTCACGGCCTTGGGGAGAGGTGGGGGCTCCGTTTCACGGGAGCCCCCACCAGACCCGTCAGACCTCTTCGACGCTGCTCGGCTCGCGCCGGGACAGGTCGATTCCGAGCTCTTCCGCAGCGCGGAAGACGTCCTCGTCCGTGTCGCGCATCTCGATGGACATGCCGTCCGAGGACAGCACCTCCACGTTGAGGCACAGGGACTGCATTTCCTTGATGAGCACCTTGAAGGACTCGGGAATGCCGGGCTCGGGGATGTTCTCGCCCTTGACGATGGCCTCGTAGACCTTCACGCGGCCGGTGACGTCGTCGGACTTGATGGTCAGCAGCTCCTGGAGGGCGTATGCGGCGCCGTATGCCTCCAGCGCCCACACCTCCATCTCACCGAAGCGCTGGCCACCGAACTGAGCCTTACCACCCAGCGGCTGCTGGGTGATCATGGAGTACGGGCCGGTCGAACGCGCGTGCAGCTTGTCGTCGACCAGGTGGTGCAGCTTGAGGATGTACATGTACCCGACCGAGATCGGGTCCGGGAACGGCTCACCGGAGCGGCCGTCGAACATCCGGGCCTTGCCGGAGGGCAGGACCAGGCGGTCACCGTCGCGGTTGGGGATCGTGGACTCGAAGAGACCGGCGATCTCGTCCTCGCGGGCGCCGTCGAAGACCGGGGTCGCGACGTTGGTGCCGGCGGCGACATCGTCGGCGCCGATCGCCTGGAGGCGCTTCATCCAGTCCTCGTCGCCCTCGACCTTCCAGCCGCGGCTGGCGAGCCAGCCGAGGTGGATCTCGAGGACCTGTCCCGGGTTCATTCGGGACGGGACACCGAGCGGGTTGAGGATGATGTCGACCGGGGTGCCGTCCTCGAGGAAGGGCATGTCCTCGACCGGAAGGATCTTGGAGATGACACCCTTGTTGCCGTGGCGGCCGGCGAGCTTGTCACCGTCGGTGATCTTGCGCTTCTGCGCGACGTAGACGCGGACCAGCTGGTTCACGCCCGGCGGCAGCTCGTCGCCCTCTTCGCGGTCGAAGACGCGGACGCCGATGACCTTGCCGATCTCACCGTGCGGCACCTTCAGCGAGGTGTCACGGACCTCACGGGCCTTCTCACCGAAGATCGCGCGGAGCAGGCGCTCCTCCGGGGTCAGCTCGGTCTCGCCCTTGGGCGTGACCTTGCCGACGAGGATGTCGCCGGCGACGACCTCGGCACCGATACGGATGATGCCGCGCTCGTCGAGGTCGGCGAGGACCTCCTCGGAGACGTTCGGGATGTCCCGGGTGATCTCCTCCGGGCCGAGCTTGGTGTCACGGGCGTCGACCTCGTGCTCCTCGATGTGGATCGAGGAGAGGACGTCGTCCTGCACGAGGCGCTGCGACAGGATGATCGCGTCCTCGTAGTTGTGACCCTCCCACGGCATGAACGCCACGAGCAGGTTCTTGCCGAGGGCCATCTCGCCCTCGTCCGTGGACGGACCGTCGGCGAGCACCTGGCCGGAGACGACCCGGGCGCCCTCGTCGACGACGACCTTCTGGTTGAAGGACGTGCCCTGGTTGGAGCGGGAGAACTTGGCGACCCGGTACGTGTTGTACGTGCCGTCGTCGTTGGCGACGGTGACGTAGTCCGCGGAGACCTCCTGGACCACACCGTCCTTCTCCGCCTTGATGACGTCACCGGCGTCGACCGCGCAGCGGTACTCCATGCCGGTGCCGACCAGCGGGGCCTCCGCCTTGATCAGCGGAACGGCCTGGCGCATCATGTTCGATCCCATGAGCGCGCGGTTGGCGTCGTCGTGCTCGAGGAACGGGATCATGGCGGTCGCGACGGACACCATCTGACGCGGGGAGACGTCCATGTAGTCGACGTCGTCGCCGGCGATGTAGTCGATCTCGCCACCACGGCGGCGGACCAGCACGCGGGACTCGGCGTAACGCATGTCCTCGGTGAGGGGGGCGTTCGCCTGCGCGATGACGAAGCGGTCTTCCTCGTCGGCAGTCAGGTAGTCCACGTCGTCGGTGACGACACCGTTGACGACCTTGCGGTACGGGGTCTCGACGAAACCGAACGCGTTGACGCGGCCGTACGAGGCGAGCGAGCCGATCAGACCGATGTTCGGGCCTTCGGGCGTCTCGATCGGGCACATGCGGCCGTAGTGCGACGGGTGGACGTCTCGGACCTCGAAGCCGGCCCGCTCACGGGACAGACCACCCGGGCCCAGCGCGGACAGACGGCGCTTGTGGGTCAGGCCCGACAGCGGGTTCGTCTGGTCCATGAACTGGGACAGCTGGCTGGTGCCGAAGAACTCCTTGATGGAGGCGACGACCGGCCGGATGTTGATCAGGGTCTGCGGCGTGATCGCCTCGACGTCCTGGGTGGTCATCCGCTCGCGGACGACGCGCTCCATACGAGCCAGACCCGTGCGGACCTGGTTCTGGATGAGCTCGCCGACGTTGCGCAGACGACGGTTGCCGAAGTGGTCGATGTCGTCGGTCTCGACGACGATCGAGGTGCCGTTCTCGCCGACCGTCTCCAGCTCACCCGCGTGCAGCTTGACCAGGTACTTGATCGTCGCGATGACGTCGTCCGTGGTCAGCACACCGGCGTCGAGGGGGGCGTCCGCGCCGAGCTTCTTGTTGACCTTGTAGCGGCCGACCTTCGCGAGGTCGTAGCGCTTCGGGTTGAAGTAGAGGTTCTCGAGCAGCGTCTGCGCGGCCTCGCGCGTCGGCGGCTCGCCCGGACGCAGCTTGCGGTAGATGTCGAGCAGCGCGTCGTCCTGGCCCTGGGTGTGGTCCTTCTCCAGGGTGGCGCGCATGGACTCGTACTCGCCGAACTCCTCGAGGATCTGCTCGGTCGTCCAACCGAGAGCCTTGAGCAGGACGGTCACGGACTGCTTGCGCTTGCGGTCGATGCGGACACCGACCATGTCGCGCTTGTCGACCTCCATCTCCAGCCAGGCACCCCGGGACGGGATGATCTTGGCGGTGAAGATGTCCTTGTCGGACGTCTTGTCGATGGAGGAGTCGAAGTAGACACCCGGCGAGCGGACCAGCTGCGAGACGACGACACGCTCGGTGCCGTTGATGCAGAAGGTGCCCTTGTTGGTCATGAGCGGGAAGTCGCCCATGAAGACCGTCTGCGACTTGATCTCGCCGGTCTCGTTGTTGGTGAATTCAGCCGTGACGAAGAGCGGGGCCGCGTACGTGAAGTCGCGCTCCTTGCACTCGTCGATGGAGTTCTTCGGCGGCTCGAAGCGGTGATCGCGGAAGGTCAGGGACATCGACCCGGAGAAGTCCTCGATCGGGGAGATCTCTTCGAAGATCTCCTCCAGACCGGACTTGGTGGGGACGTCCTGACCGCTGTCCAGCGCAGCCTCGACGCGAGCCTTCCAGGCGGCATTGCCGAGCAGCCAGTCGAAGCTCTCGGTCTGCAGCGCAAGGAGGTTCGGAACCTCGAGGGGCTCCTTGATCTTCGCAAAAGAGATGCGCAGCGGGGCGGTGCTGGCGCCGGTGTTCGTATTGGCAGTCGAGGCGTTGCGCGAGGCGGCCAAGAGGGGGTCCTTCCGAGGGCTCGGACTCACTACGCGCGTACCGGCCCCACTGCGTGCAATTGGATAGGAAATCCCAGCTCAGCGGGTTTCCATCGGCAGTGCTCGACAGTGGGCATGCCCCTGGTGACGGGCAGGGAGCAGCTAACAGGCAGCGCAAAGGGTCAGTGTAGCCACTTGGCCCACTGATGTCCAGAGCGGATTTCCGGAGACCGGTGCGATACCAATCTCTCCCTCCGGGATCCTGTTGTTCCTCATTGCCTGGAGCAAGGCTTCCCTCTTCGCCGCCGATCCATGCCTCGGGCTGCGGATCGATGTGACGACGCGTCCTGAGAATTGCGCGCGGCGTGCCGTTCGTCAAGGCCCCTCGGCCCCCGGGCGCCTCCCGTGGCGCCCCCTCGGCCGCCGCCGGACCGCCTTCCCAAGCGCTCCCGACAGACAACGAAGATCACCATACTCGCCCGGACGCCCGGGGCAAGGCAGCCGTCGCGGGAACGCCCAAGGGCGACCACCCGCATGGGTGATCGCCCTTGAAACTTACACGCTCCCGGGACGTGCCCGGTCGCGCAGGAGAGAGTCAGCAGACTCCGAAGGTCACTTGACCTCGACGGAGGCGCCGGCGCCCTTGAGGGCCTCGGCGGCCTTCTCCGCGGCGTCCTTGGCAACCTTCTCGAGGACCGGCTTCGGGGTGCCGTCGACGAGGTCCTTGGCCTCCTTCAGACCCAGGGAGGTCAGCTCGCGCACGACCTTGATGACCTGGATCTTCTTGTCACCGGCGGCGGTGAGGATGACGTCGAACTCGTCCTGCTCCTCGACGGCCTCAGCGGCGGCAGCGGCGCCACCGGCGGCGGCAACGGCGACCGGGGCAGCGGCGGTGACGTCGAACTTCTCCTCGAACGCCTTGACGAACGCGGCCAGGTCGATGAGGGTCATGTCCTCGAACTGAGCGAGCAGGTCTTCCTGAGAGAGCTTCGCCATGATGGGCGATCCTTCCACTAAATCGGCTGGTGCCGGATGTACATGAAGGCGGGCGTACTGTCGGCCCGCTGCGATCGGCGCCTCAAGCGGCGCTGATCAATGCGCGAGCCGAATTACTCGGCACCGCCCTGCTCGGCCTGCTTGGCACGAAGCGCCTCCGCGGTGCGGACGAACTTCGAGGGAAGCGCCTGGAAGAGCGCGGCAGCCTGGGACTGCTTGCCCTTCATGGCGCCCGCCAGCTTGGCGAGCAGAACCTCGCGGGACTCGAGGTCCGCAAGCTTCTTGATCTCATCGGCGGACAGCGCCTTGCCATCAAGGACACCGCCCTTGATGATCAGGTTGGGGTTGTCCTTGGCGAAGTCACGCAGACCCTTCGCCGACTCCACCGGGTCACCGGTGACGAAGGCGACGGCCGTCGGACCAGCGAAGAGCTCGTCCTCCAGCGTGATCCCGGCCTCGTTGGCCGCAATCTTGGTCAGCGTGTTCTTCACCACGGCGTACTGGGCGTTCTCACCGAGCGAACGACGCAGCGTCTTGAGCTGCGCCACGGTGAGACCGCGGTACTCGGTCAGCACGGCGGCGTTGGAGCTGCGGAACTTGTCCGTCAGCTCGGCAACCGCGGCGGACTTGTCGGGCCTCGCCATGAGCCTCGGCCTCCTTCCGGGTGATTCGGACCGCATAGGCGCGAGAAGGGACCTGGGCAAAACGAAACGCCCCGGCGCGGGCGCTCGGGGCGTGACTCGACCGTTCGGACGCGACGTCCTTGCGGGAGTTCGACTCCAGATCACCTGCGCAGGTCGCCCGCAGCTAGCGGATCCTTCGGCCACCACACCTTCACGATGAAGGCACAGCAACGACCAGCGGTCTTTGGCTTCTGGAACAAGGTACGGGACGTGACACGCCGAAGCAAATCGACCGTGATCAGGCGCTGTCGGCGCCCTTCGCCGCCTTCGCGGCCTTCCCCAGCTCGGCGAGGTCCATGACCTCGGAGGCGGGCGGCGCCTCCACCGTGACCGGCTTGTTGACGTCGACGAACTTCATGGTCAGGTCCAGCGGGCCCTTGGTCGTCGTGGACCGGGTGCGGAACTGCTTGGTGTGGTCCTGCCCGTCGACCCAGATGTCCATCTGGAGCTTGTCGGCGCCCATCTTCGCGTACTGCTCCAGGTTCTTCTCCCGGCGCTGCCGTACGTCGGCGGGCTTGTCCTTCAGGCTCTCGCGCATCTGGTCGAGGGTGACGGTGCCGGTGTAGTGGGTGGTCTTCACCCCGTCGACGGTCTCCTCGCCGACCTTGGTGAGGTCCTTGGCGCTGCCGATGCCGCTCGCCTCGTCCGCCGGGTTCCGTTCGGCCTGGCCGCCGAGCGACGCCTTGGAGCTTCCGGCGCCCTGGAGGCCGGACAGGTCGAGCTTGAGCCAGCGCGACTCGCCGTCCGCCTCGTTGGCCGCCTTCATGTAGAAGGCGCCGTCGAGGGCCCGGAGCTCGACCGTGCCGGACTCGTCGGCCGAGGCGCCCTTGACCTTCATCTTCATGCGCATGGCCCGCGACTTCACGTCCATGGCCGCTTCGCCGTCGACGGTGCCGCTCTCGGGCATCTGCCCGGTCATGGTGTACGAGAGCGAGGTGATGCCCTCGGTCTTGGCGGTGGCCCGCCGCACCGCGGCCAGGGTCGTCCCGTCGGCGGGCTTCTGGGCGCCCTGACGGCCGCCGTCCTTCGCCGCCACCGACCCGCTCGCCGCCGGTGCCGCCTTGCTCTCCCCCGAGCCCGAGCAGGCCACGGTGCCGCACAGCAGCGAAACGGACAGCACGGCACCCGCCGCGTTGCGGTAGGTCGAACGCATTGGTCCCCCCAAGATCCTCGAAATACGACATCGACCGCCAAATACGATCACATGGCGATCATCAGGATCGTAGTCCCCACCCCTGACAGCGGCCCATCGAATTAACGGATACCGAACAAACGGCCCGGACAAAGGGCTCGCGCAAAAGAGCCGGGCCCCGCACCTCCGAAGAGGTGCGGGGCCCGGCTCCGCGATCGATGCGCTACACGCTACGAGCGGTCGTTTCAGACCGTCTCGTCCTCGACGAGGAGGTTGCGGGTGCGGTTGGAGTCCAGCGGGATGCTGGGGCCCATCGTCGTCGTCATGGTCGCCTTCTTGATGTAGCGACCCTTCGCGGCGGACGGCTTGAGGCGGGTGATCTCCTCGAGCGCCGCGGCGTAGTTCTCGACCAGCTTGGCCTCGTCGAACGACACCTTGCCGATGATGAAGTGCAGGTTCGAGTGCTTGTCGACGCGGAACTCGATCTTGCCGCCCTTGATGTCCGTGACAGCCTTCGCCACGTCCGGGGTGACCGTGCCGGTCTTCGGGTTCGGCATCAGACCACGCGGACCGAGCACGCGGCCGAGGCGGCCGACCTTGCCCATGAGGTCCGGGGTGGCGACGACGGCGTCGAAGTCCAGACGGCCCTTCGCAACCTCGTCGATCAGTTCGTCGGAGCCGACGATGTCGGCGCCCGCGGCTTCCGCGGCCGCAGCACGGTCACCGGTCGCGAAGACCAGGACCCGGGCGGTCTTGCCGGTGCCGTGCGGGAGGTTCACGGTGCCGCGGACCATCTGGTCGGCCTTGCGCGGGTCGACACCCAGGCGCATGGCAACCTCGACGGTCGCGTCGAACTTGGTGGCGGAGGTGTCCTTCGCGAGACGGACGGCCTCGAGGGGGGCGTACAGGCGCTCCGCCTCGACCTTGGCGTCCGCAGCGCGGAGAGTCTTGCTGCGCTTCACTGCTTCTCCTCAGTGCTGAATGGAGTCGTGGTACGGACCAGCGCGGTCCTGCCACGGGTACTGCGGGTGGGAGGCTGTCAGCCCTCGACCGTGATGCCCATGGAACGGGCGGTGCCGGCGATGATCTTCTCGGCGGCGTCCAGGTCGTTGGCGTTCAGGTCGGGCATCTTCGTGGTGGCGATGTCACGGACCTGGTCGCGGGTGATCTTCGCGACCTTCTTGGTGTGCGGCTCGCCGGAGCCCTTCTCCACGCCCGCGGCCTTGAGGATCAGCTTCGCGGCCGGCGGAGTCTTGGTGACGAAGGTGAAGGAACGGTCTTCGTAGACCGTGATCTCCACCGGCACGACCATGCCACGCTGCGACTCGGTCGCGGCGTTGTAGGCCTTGCAGAACTCCATGATGTTGACGCCGTGCTGACCCAGCGCGGGGCCGACCGGCGGGGCCGGGTTGGCGGCACCGGCGCTGATCTGGAGCTTGATAAGCCCCGTGATCTTCTTCTTCTTGGGAGGCATTGCTCTCTCCGGGTCCTAGTGAGAGTTTTTTGCCATGCGCACAGTGCGCGCAGGCATACCGCACCACGATAACGGGTAACATGCTGCGGCCAAAAACCGAGCAGGTCAGACGGGCTGCGAGCAGCCGGTCTGACCTGTTCGGAAGCTGGTGTCCGGAAGAAGCTAGTTCTTCTGGATCTGGTCGAAGCTGAGCTCGACCGGGGTCTCGCGGCCGAAGATCTCGACGAGGCCCTTGACCTTCTTCGAGTCGGCGTTGATCTCGTTGATCGTGGCCTGCAGCGTGGCGAACGGGCCGTCCGTGACGGTGACCGAGTCGCCGACCTCGAAGTCCAGCACCTGGACCTCGACCTTGCGCTGCGGGACGGGCTTGCCCTCGGCCTCGGCGGCCTCGCGGGCGGCCTTCTCCTCGGCCTCCGGGGCGAGCATCTTGACGATCTCGTCCAGGGTCAGCGGGTACGGGTCGTAGGCGTTGCCGACGAAGCCGGTGACACCCGGGGTGTTGCGGACGACGCCCCAGGACTCGTTCGTCAGGTCCATGCGCACCAGGACGTAGCCGGGGAGCTTGTTCTGACGGACGGTGCGGCGGTCGCCGTTCTTGATCTGGACGACCTCTTCCTGCGGCACCTCGGCCTGGAAGATGTAGTCCTCGACGTTGAGCGAGACGGCGCGCTGCTCGAGGTTGGTCTTCACGCGGTTCTCGTAACCCGCGTAGGTGTGGATGACGTACCACTCGCCGGGCAGACCGCGCAGCTCGTCGCGGAGTGCGGCGACGGGGTCGACCGGGGCCGGCTCCTCGGCGGGTGCCTCGTCGGCCTCGACCGCGGCGGCGGCCTCGGACTCGGCGTCGCCCTCTACGTGGATGGCGGCCTGCTCCGCGGGCTCACCGGCGGCGGCGTCCTCGGCATCGAGCTCGTCGATGCCGTCGGCGTTCTCGACGATCTCCTGCGCGGTGTCGTCGCCCTCGACCTCGGCCGAGACAGCCGCGTCCACGTCGGCCTCTGCCGCCTCGACGGAGTCGACGGCGTCGTTCAGGTTCGGGTCAGACACGTGGCTGCTTCTTCCTGGCTTCAAGGGGTGGAACGTGCGAAGAGGCGGTCCCCCCTGGGGAGGCCGCCTTACGCGCGGGTTCAGCCGAAGACGTACTTGACGGCTTGGGAGAACCCATAGTCAATCACGGTGACCAGGCCAATGACGATGACGACAAAGACGATCACCACGGTGGTGTACGTCGACAGCTGACTCCGGGTGGGCCAGACGACCTTGCGGAGTTCGGCGACGATCTGACGGTAGAAGAGTGCGAGGCGGCCGAAGGGGCCCTTCTTCCCGCGCTTTCCACCACGGCGGCCCTTCTTGGTGGCCACCTCGTCCTCAGGACGACCGCTCTCAGGCGTCGCGGTGGAGCCAAGGGCTTCCGTCACTACGTCCTCACCTGAATCCGGGTCGTGACCGTGCCGCGCCCGGTTGAGCCGCACGGCGGTGCATTTCAGTACGTACGCATGCACGCACCCTGGAAACGATGCGTGTAGCAGGGCCGAAGGGACTTGAACCCCCAACCGCTGGTTTTGGAGACCAGTGCTCTACCAATTGAGCTACGACCCTTTGTGGTTCCCCCAACCTACCGCATCCGGGCGTACGCACGGAGTGCGTGCACTGGATGCGCCGGTGAGGGGCCAACGACGGTTGAGTGTACGTGCTCCGCGGGCCCGCGTCGAACAGCGCCACCCTGGGCCCTCCCGGACCGTCCGCTGCGCGCAACGCATGTGCCCCCTTCGTCCCCCGTCTGCGACGATGCCTGCATGACCGCTGCGACTCCTTCCGAGCCCCCCGTACAGTCCCCCACCGAGCGCCGGGTGTCGGCCCGTATCGGATCGATCTCCGAGTCGGCGACCCTCGCCGTGGACGCCAAGGCGAAGGCCCTCAAGGCCGCCGGACGCCCGGTGATCGGCTTCGGCGCGGGCGAGCCCGACTTCCCCACGCCCGGCTACATCGTCGAGGCCGCGGTGGAGGCGTGCCGCACCCCGAAGTACCACCGCTACACGCCGGCCGGCGGCCTGCCCGAGCTGAAGGCCGCGATCGCCGCCAAGACACTGCGCGACTCCGGCTACGAGGTCGACGCCTCCCAGGTGCTGGTCACCAACGGCGGCAAGCAGGCCATCTACCAGGCGTTCGCCGCCATCCTCGACCCGGGCGACGAGGTCATCGTGCCCGCGCCGTACTGGACCACCTACCCGGAGTCGATCCGCCTCGCGGGCGGCGTGCCGGTCGAGGTCGTCGCGGACGAGACCACCGGCTACCGCGTCTCCGTCGAGCAGCTGGAGGCGGCCCGCACCGAGCGGACCAAGGTCCTGCTCTTCGTCTCCCCGTCGAACCCGACCGGCGCGGTCTACAGCCGCGAGCAGGTCGAGGAGATCGGCCGCTGGGCCGCCGAGCACGGTCTGTGGGTGCTCACCGACGAGATCTACGAGCACCTGGTCTACGGCGACGCCGAGTTCTGCTCGCTGCCGGTGGTCGTGCCGGAGCTGCGCGATAAGTGCATCGTGGTCAACGGTGTCGCCAAGACGTACGCGATGACGGGCTGGCGCGTGGGCTGGATCATCGGCCCGAACGACGTGGTCAAGGCCGCGACCAACCTGCAGTCGCACGCGACCTCCAACGTCTCCAACGTGGCGCAGGTCGCCGCGCTGGCCGCCGTCTCCGGTGACCTGGAGGCCGTCGCGGAGATGCGGAAGGCGTTCGACCGCCGCCGCCGGACGATCACGCGGATGCTCAACGAGATCGACGGCGTGCTCTGCCCGGAGCCGGAGGGCGCGTTCTACGCCTACCCGTCCGTGAAGGGGCTGCTCGGCAAGGAGATCCGCGGCAAGCGGCCCGCCACCTCCGTGGAGCTGGCCGCCCTGATCCTCGACGAGGTCGAGGTCGCGGTGGTGCCGGGCGAGGCCTTCGGCACGCCGGGCTACCTGCGGCTCTCGTACGCCCTGGGCGACGAGGACCTGGTCGAGGGCGTCTCCCGGATCCAGAAGCTGCTGGCCGAGGCCAAGTAGCGCGACACTCCCCCGATGCGGGCCCCCGGCTGCGGCCGGGGGCCCGCATTTGCTTTCGGTTCCGCCTCCGATCAGGGAAAGTGCCTTCCGGTCACCCCGTCCCGTGCGGCAGGATCGGCCAATGGAGAACGTTCGCGACGTCCGTACGCTGCCGAAGGCCCATCTGCACCTGCACTTCACCGGGTCGATGCGCCCGTCGACGCTGCTGGAGCTGGCCGACAAGTACGGGGTGCACCTGCCCGACGCGCTGAGCGGCGGCGAGCCCCCACAGCTGCGGGCCACGGACGAGCGGGGCTGGTTCCGCTTCCAGCGGCTCTACGACATCGCCCGGTCCTGCCTGCGCTCCCCCGAGGACATCCGGCGGCTGGTGCGCGAGGCCGCCGAGGAGGACGTGCGCGACGGCTCGGGCTGGCTGGAGATCCAGGTCGACCCCACCTCGTACGCGCCGCGGCTCGGCGGGCTGATCCCGGCCCTGGAGATCATCCTGGACGCCGTCGACAGCGCGTCGCGGGACACCGGTCTCGGCATGCGCGTCATCGTCGCCGCGAACCGCATGAAGCACCCGCTGGACGCCCGCACGCTGGCCCGGCTCGCCGTGCGCTACGCGGACCGGGGGGTCATCGGCTTCGGGCTCTCCAACGACGAGCGGCGCGGGCTCGCCCGGGACTTCGACCGCGCCTTCGAGATCGCCCGGGAGGGTGGTCTCCTCGCCGCGCCGCACGGCGGCGAGCTGGCGGGCCCCGGCAGCGTCCGCGACTGCCTGGACGACCTGCGCGCGGGCCGCGTCGGACACGGCGTCCGCGCGGCGGAGGACCCCAGGCTGCTCCGCAAGCTCGCGGAGCGGGGGGTGACGTGCGAGGTCTGCCCGTCCTCGAACGTGGCCCTGGGCGTCTACGAGAAGCCGTCCGACGTGCCGCTGCGCACGCTGTACGAGGCGGGCGTGCCGATAGCGCTCGGCGCGGACGACCCGCTCCTCTTCGGCTCCCGGCTGGCCGCGCAGTACGCGCTGGCGCGCGAGCATCACGGCTTCACGGACGTGGAACTGGCGGAGCTGGCCCGCCAGTCGATCCGCGGCTCACGGGCCCCGGAGCCCGTGCGGGCGGCACTCCTGACGGGGGTGGACACCTGGCTGGCGGCGTAGCCCGTACCGGTGTCCTCAAACTCCCCCAGCTACTTCCCCCAGACTCCGTCCGGGGGGACCCCCAGGAGGTGCCCCCAGGACGGGCTGGATGTGCGGACCGCGGCTCTTCGGCCTGCGGCCCGCAGGCTGCGGACTACGCCGGCAAAATCAGCCCGTCCGGCGATTGAGGACGCGGCCGAAGGGCGCTCCCGCCGCAGGCGGCAGACGGCCCGCAGACTCAAGGCCACGGCTGGCAAGCCAGCCCGTCCGGCGATTGAGGACGCGGCCGCAGGCCGCCACCGCCGCAGGCGGGCCACGGCGGGACAGCCAGGCGAGGTGAGGAACTAAAGGCTGACGCCCACCGTCACCGGTTCGTTGACCAGGGTCACCCCAAAGGCTTCGCGGACGCCGTCGCGGACCTCGCGCGCCAGCGCGAGCAGGTCCTCCGTGGTGGCCTCGCCGCGGTTGGTCAGCGCGAGCGTGTGCTTGGTCGAGATGCGGGCCGGGCCGCTGCCGTACCCCTTGGTGTAGCCCGCCTTGTCGATCAGCCAGGCCGCGGAGGTCTTGATGTGCCCGTCCCCGGCGGGGTACGCGGGCGGGGTGACGTCCCCGCCCAGCCGCTCGGCCACCCGGCCGAGGAAGGCCGCGTGCTCCGCCTCCGTGAGGATCGGGTTGGTGAAGAAGGACCCCGCCGACCAGGTGTCGTGATCCGCGGGATCGAGGACCATGCCCTTGCCGCCCCGCAGCTTCAGCACGGTCGCGCGGGCCGTTGCGGCGGGCACCCGGTCGCCGGGCTCGACGCCGAGCGCGCGGGCCGTCTCCGCGTACTTGATCGGCGCGGACAGCCCGCCCGCGTCCTCCAGCCGGAAGCGGACACGGAGGACGACGTGCCGCGCGGGGTCCTCCTTGAAACGGCTGTGGCGGTAGGAGAAGGCGCAGTCCTCGTTGGCGAGGGTGACGACCTCGCCGGCGTGCCGGTCGTAGGCCACGACCTCGGTGATCGTCGCGGAGACCTCCTGGCCGTACGCGCCGACGTTCTGGATCGGGGTGGCACCGGCGGAGCCGGGAATCCCGGCGAGGCACTCGACGCCGGCGAGACCGGCCTCGACGGTGCGGGCCACGGCGTCGGACCAGTTCTCGCCGGCGGCGAGTTCGAGGTCGGTGCCGTCGAGGGTGAAGCCGGTGGTGGCGATGCGCAGGGCGGTGCCCTCGAAGCCCTTGTCGGAGATGACCAGGTTGCTGCCACCGCCGATGATCAGCAGCGGGGTGCCGCTCGCGTCGGCTTCGCGGACGGCCGCGATCACCTCGTCGTCGGTGGTGGCGGTGACCAGGCGGGTGGCGGGGCCACCGAGCCGGAAGGTGGTCAGCGGGGCGAGGGGGGCGTCGTGGATTTCCTGCACGCGCCCCAGCGTATCCGCTGCGCTCGGCGGCACCTGGGGCTCCGCCTGCACCCCCCTGTCTACGGTCCGGTTCGCCGCCTGCGGGCCGGTTCGCCGCCTGCGGCGGGGGCGGCCTGCGGCCGCGTCCTCAAACGCCGGACGGGCTGGATTGCCGACCGTGGCCTTGAGTCTGCGGGCCGTCTGCCGCCTGCGGCGGGGGCGCCCTTCGGGCGCGTCCTCAATCGCCGGACGGGCTGATTTTGCCGGCGTAGTCCGCAGCCTGCGGGCCGCAGGTCAAAGAACCACGGTCCGCAAATCCAGCCCGTCCGGCGTTTGAGGACAACGCGGCGAAGCCGTGTTGCGGGGTCTGGGGCGGAGCCCCAGTTCGGGAAGCGGGTAGGGGAAAGGCCCGCAGCCGGAGTCCGGGAGGCGCCCCGGGCAACCCCTTACGCCGCCACCCGTTCCCGCACCCGCCGCGGCAGCGCCCCCGGTATCAACACCGCCACCACCGCCGCCACCCCGACGGCCCCCGCCCCCACCCACAGCGCCGGCACGATCCCGTCGGCGAAAGCCGTGGCCGACCCGTAGCCGCCCTGCGCGGAGAAGACGGAGGCGAGGACCGCGACCCCGAGCGCCCCGCCGACCTCGCGCAGCGCGCTGTTGGCCCCGGACGCGATGCCCTGGTCGGCGGGGCCGACGCTGGACATCACGAGGTTGGCGGCGGGCGCGAAGTACATCGCCATCCCCACTCCGCTGACGATCAGCGCGGGGAGCTGCGCCGCGTACGGCACGTCGGGCGCGAGCACCAGGGCGAACAGTGCGAGGCCGAGTGCCTGGAGGGCGAGGCCGGCGGCCACGACCGTGCGGCCGCCGATGCGGTCGGACAGATAGCCGGCCAGCGGCGCGA
This sequence comes from Streptomyces sp. NPDC002537, assembly GCF_053594975.1. Taxonomy (NCBI): domain Bacteria; kingdom Bacillati; phylum Actinomycetota; class Actinomycetes; order Kitasatosporales; family Streptomycetaceae; genus Streptomyces; species Streptomyces sp. NPDC002537. Next base: position 24,263 of record NZ_JBSFWT010000021.1, on the reverse strand, counting down.
CGATCATCGGTGCGCCGGTCCAGGGCAGCATCCGCAGCCCCGCCTCGGTGGGCGAGTAGCCGCACACGTCCTGCATGAACTGGCTGAGCAGGAAGATCGACCCGAACATGCCGAGGAACATCAGCAGCCCGGCCGCGTTGACCGTGGCAAACGCCCGGTTGCCGAAGAGCCGCATGGGCAGGACGGGCTTCCTGTTGTGGAAGCCGTGGTGGACGAAGCCGCCGAGGAGCGCGCCGCCCGCGGTCAGGCCGGTGAGCACCCGGGCGCTGGTCCAGCCGTGGGAGTCCGCGTTGACCAGCCCGTACACGACCCCGAAGAGGCCGCCGGTGACGAGGAGCGTGCCGGGGATGTCGAGGCGGGCCCGCGGCGCGCGGGACTCGGCCAGGCGCAGCCGGGCGAGGGGCAGCAGGGCGATGCCCAGCGGCACGTTCAGCCAGAAGATCCACTGCCAGGAGATGTGTTCGGTGAGGCTGCCGCCGATGAGCGGGCCGCCCGCGACCGCGAGGCCGTTGACGGCGCCCCAGATCCCGTACGCCATGCCGCGCCGTTCGGCGGGGACGGCGGCGGTGAGGAGGGTCAGGGAGAGGGGCGTCATGATCGCGGCGCCGACGCCCTGCGCGGCGCGTGCGGCGATCAGGCCGTCGATGCCGGGGGCGAGGGCCGCGGCGGCGGAGGCGGCGGTGAAGAGCGCGACGCCGACGGAGAAGAGCCTGCGCCGCCCGAAGCGGTCACCGAGGGCCGCTCCGGTCAGCAGCAGGGCGGCGTAGGTGAGGGTGTAGGCGTTGAGCGTCCATTCGAGGTCCGGGAGCGCTCCCCCGAGGTCGCCGCGGATGGACGGCAGGGCGGTGGTGACGACGAGGTTGTCGAGTGCCGCCATGAAACCGGCGGTGCTGGTGATGATCAGAGCCCAGACGGCGCCGGAACGCCGCCGTGTCTGCTGCTGCATGGGAGTCCCCCGGAACTTAGTTATTGATTACTAACTTTTGCGGCCATGCGCGTACCCGTCCGGCGAGGAACGGACAGGGGCGGTGCGCCGCTCGGGAAAGGCCGGGTCAGACGGGTTTGGCTTCGTCCCAGAAGGTGTTCCACACGTGGTGGTCACCGGGGAAGCCGAGCGCGACCAGGGTGTTGACGAGCATGCCGTAGGCCATGAATTTCTTGCTCTCGTGGGCATCGCCACCGAGCCCCAGGTGGACGGTGTCCCACAGCTCGACCCACCCGGCACGCACCGCCTCGCCGAGCTCGCGCTCGCCGCCCGCCTCGGCGGAGGCGACCGCCGCGTAGATCTGCATCTGCATCAGCAGCTGCTCGGGGTCCTCCGCGATCAGTCGCTGGTACGCGGAGGCCAGCCTGTGCGACCGCTCCTCGGCCATGGTGTCGGCGGGCAGGTCCGCGACCACATCCTCGAAGACCCGGCGGGTCCGCTCCAGGCAGCGCCCGGCCGCGGCGAGGAAGATGGCCTGCTTGCCGGGGAAGAGCCGGAAGAGGTACGGCTGCGAGACGCCGACCCTGCGGGCGATCGCCTCGGTGGAGGTGCCGTGGTAGCCACCGCGCGCGAATTCGGTGATCGCGGCACGGATGACGCTCTCGCGGCGCTCTTCGGCGCTCATCCTGACCATGGAAGCAAGTTAGTGACTGCTTACTTACCGAGTCAAGGGGTGAGGGCAAAGGTAAGGGGCGTCCGCCATGGCGGACGCCCCTTACCTGCGTGCTCGGGCTCAGGCGAGCCGGACCACCGCGCGGGACATGCCCAGCACCTTCTGGCCGGCGCTCTTGACCAGCAGGTCGACGCGGACCGTACGGGCCTCGTCGTCCTTGGCCGCGACCTTGCCGCCGACCTCGATGACCGCACCCTCGCCGTCGTTCGGCACGACGACCGGCTTGGTGAACCGCACCCCGTACTCCACGAGGGCGCCCGGGTCGCCGGTCCAGTCGGTCACCACGCGGGCCGCCTCCGCCATGGTGAACATGCCGTGCGCGATGACGTCCGGCAGCCCGACCTCCTTGGCGAACTTCTCGTTCCAGTGGATCGGGTTGAAGTCGCCCGAGGCGCCCGCGTAGCGGACCAGGGTGTCCCGGGTCACCGGGAAGGTCTGCACGGGCAGCTCGGTGCCGACCTCGACGTCGTCGTACGAAATCCTCGCGGCCATCACGCCTCCTCGGCTGCGCGCGCCACCAGCATCGTGTGCGCGGTCACCACGTGCTCACCGGTCTCGTCGTGCACCTCGCCACGGACCGTCAACAGATCGTTGCCCGCCATCGACTTGATCGTCTCGATGGTGGAGGTGACCGTCAGCCGGTCCCCCGCGCGGACCGGGCGGGTGTAGGCGAACTTCTGGTCGCCGTGCACCACCCGGTCGTAGTCCAGACCCAGCTGCGGGTCCTGGATGACCTGGCCCGCCGCCCGGAAAGTGATCGCGAACACAAAAGTCGGCGGCGCGATCACATCCGGGTGGCCGAGGGCCTTGGCGGCCTCCGGGTCGGTGTACACCGGATTGGTGTCGCCGATGGCCTCGGCGAATTCGCGGATCTTCTCCCGGCCGACCTCATAGGGCTCGGTGGCCGGATAGGTCCGTCCTACGAAGGACTGGTCGAGCGCCATGGGCCCGGCACCTCCTGAGGGGACTGATGTGGATTTCCCGGATACGCCATGAGGCCGCCCCCAGAGCTGGGGACGGCCTCATGAACGAGCCTGTGTTAGCGGGTCTCGCGGTGCGCAGTGTGCGAGTTGCAGCGCGGGCAGTGCTTCTTCATCTCAAGACGGTCCGGGTCGTTACGCCGGTTCTTCTTGGTGATGTAGTTCCGCTCCTTGCACTCCACGCAGGCCAGCGTGATCTTCGGGCGGACGTCGGTGGCAGCCACGTGAGTGCTCCTTGACGGAATGGACGGATGAACGCAGACAAGAGTAGCCGACCGGAGGACCGACCCCACAATCGGCTACTACGTGTAGCGGTGACCGGACTTGAACCGGTGACACAGCGATTATGAGCCGCTTGCTCTACCGACTGAGCTACACCGCTTTGATGCGGGAGAGATCCCCGCCCGAAGGCGAGGAACCTCACACACCAGAGCCCCAATACGGAATCGAACCGTAGACCTTCTCCTTACCATGGAGACGCTCTGCCGACTGAGCTATTGGGGCGAGCGAGGAAGACATTACACGGTTGGCCGCCGAAGGTGAAATCCGTATCCGGAGGCCGCCCCAAGGGCCCCTCCGGGCGCCGCTCGCACCACACCAGTACGACTATTCGTCGCTTGCTCGAAGCCGTTCCGGACGCGCCCTAGGCTCGGACCACGCTGCGTGATCATGCACGCCCCGGACCCCGGAGGAGCGCGATGCCCGACAGCCAGCCGCAGCCCCCGAGAAACCCCGGGGGTGACACCCCTCCCGTCGGCCCGCCCCCCGTCCCGCCGGGCGCCGCGCCCGGCGACAGCGCCCTGGTGCTGTGCGGCGCCCGGCTCGCCGACGGCCGCACCGTGGACGTCCGGCTCAGCGCCGGGCGCATCGAGGCCGTCGGCACGGCCGGCAGCCTCGCCCCCGGGCCGCGCGTCGACCTCAGCGGCTATCTGCTGCTGCCCGCCCCCGCCGAGCCCCACGGCCACGGCGACACCGCGTTCACCGCGGACGCGGACGGCCCCGTCCCGTACGGCGTCGAGGACGTCCAGCGGCGCGCCACCGAGGCCGCCCTGCTCCAGCTCGGGCACGGCGCCACCGCGCTCCGCTGCCACGTCCGGATCGGCGGTCTCCAGGGCCTGCGCTCGCTGGAGGCCGTCCTCCAGGCGCGGCGGGCGCTGCGCGGCCTCACCGACCTGACCGCCGTCGCCGTCCCCCGGCTGCTCACCGGCGCCGCCGGGGCCGACGGGCTGGCCATGCTGCGGGACGCCGTGAAGATGGGCGCGGCCGTGGGCGGTTGCCCCGACCTCGACCCTGACCCCACCGGCTACGCCGAGGCCGTACTGGGGCTCGCCGCCGAGCACGGCTGCCCCGTCGACCTGCACACCGACGGCGCCGACCCGGCCCGGCTCGCCCGGCTCACCGCCATGGCCGGGGGTCTGCGCCCGCGCGTCGCCGTCGGCCCGTGCGGCGGCCTGGCCCGGCTCCCGTACGAGCAGGCCGTACGGGCCGCCGAGCAGCTCGCGGCCGCCGAGGTGACCGTGGTGTGCCTGCCGCAGGGCGACTGCGCGGCCCTGGAGCAGCACGCCGCCCGGGTCTCGCGCTGCGCGCCGGTGCGGCTGCTGCGGCGGGCGGGCGTGCGCGTGACGGCGGGCAGCGGGGCGCTGCGGGACGCCGCCAACCCCGTGGGCCGTGGCGATCCCCTGGAGGCCGCCTTCCTGCTGGCCTCGCGCGGCGAACTGCGGCCCCAGGAGGCGTACGAGGCCGTCAGCGGCTGCGCGCGGGCCGCGATGGGGCTGCCGGAGGTGCGCGTGGAGGCGGGCTTCCCCGCGGAGTTGCTGGCCGTGCGGGGGCGGCGGATCGAGGGCGTGCTGTCGCTCGCGTACAGCCGTCTTGTGGTGCACCGGGGGCGCGTGGTGGCGCGGACCAGCGCGGTGCGGGAGTACTGCGACTCGACGGCCGCGGCGGCGCTGGAGCTGCCCCGGCAGTCGTCGCGCGGCGGTGGCGAACCCTCCTGACGCCCGGGAGCGTCCGGATCGCCCGGCTTTCCGGAGCGCGCGCCGGGGCCGAGTGCGCCGGTGTGCTTCCGTCCGTGACCGGGCAGGCCGGTTCGCGCCCCTTCCACATGGCGGCGCGCGCCACACCGCGTACCGACCGCGTACGGTCGGATCATGCGCATTGTCATCGCTGGTGGACATGGTCAGATCGCGCTGCGGCTGGAGCGTCTGCTCGCCGCGCGCGGGGACGAGGTCGCGGGCGTCATCCGCAGGCCGGAACAGGCGGGGGATCTGCTCAACGCGGGTGCGGAGCCGGTCGTGTGCGATCTGGAGTCGGCCTCGGTCGAGGACCTCGTGAAGCACCTGGAGTCGGCGGACGCGGCCGTCTTCGCGGCCGGTGCGGGGCCCGGGAGCGGCGCCGCGCGCAAGGACAGCGTGGACCGCGGCGCGGCCGCCCTGTTCGCCGACGCGGCGGAGGCGGCCGGGGTGCGGCGGTTCGTGGTGGTCTCGTCCATGGGCGCCGACCGAGAGCCCGCCGAGGGCACCGACCCGGTCTTCGCCGCGTACCTCCGCGCGAAGGGCGCCGCCGACGCGGACGTCCGCGCGCGGACGGGCCTGGACTGGACGATCCTGCGGCCCGGCGCCCTCACCGACGGGCCCGGTACGGGCCGGGTGGCCCTGGGCGGGTCCACGGGCCGGGGCGCGGTGACCCGGGACGACGTCGCGGCCGTGCTGGCGGAGTTGCTGGCCGAACCGCGTACGGCCGGGCGCACGCTGGAGCTGATCGGTGGCGACACGCCCGTGGCGGAGGCGGTGCGGAGCGTCGTGGAGGGCTGAGCGCCCTTCCCCGCTGTGCGGCGGATCACAAGGGTCGGCGCGCAGTCGGCGCGCAGAGGAAACACAGAAGGCCCTTCTCCGGAGAGAAGGGCCTTCACATGTGGCGGCGCCAGGGTTCGAACCTGGGTAGGCTGAGCCGGCAGATTTACAGTCTGCTCCCTTTGGCCACTCGGGCACACCGCCAAGGGTTGCCGCCCCGGGACCGCCTTGCGGTGGTGCTCCGTGGCAACGACGTAAACCATACCCGATGACCAGGGGTGGTCCGCCACTCGATTCATCACCCCTCGAACGGGGCCCGGGTGACTAGGCTTGCGGAGCGGCACCCGGCCGCACCCCTGATGGATCTACGCACGAGGAGCCAACTCAATATGGCCGACTCCAGTTTCGACATCGTCTCGAAGGTCGAGCGGCAGGAGGTCGACAACGCCCTCAACCAGGCCGCCAAGGAGATCTCTCAGCGCTACGACTTCAAGGGCGTGGGCGCCTCGATCGCCTGGTCCGGCGAGAAGATCGAGATGCGCGCCAATGCCGAGGAGCGGGTCAAGGCCGTCCTCGACATCTTCGAGACCAAGCTGGTCAAGCGCGGTATCTCGCTGAAGTCCCTGGACGCGGGCGAGCCGCAGGCCTCCGGCAAGGAGTACAAGATCTTCGCCTCGATCGAGGAGGGGATCTCGCAGGAGAACGCGAAGAAGGTCGCCAAGATCATCCGCGACGAGGGCCCGAAGGGCGTCAAGGCGCAGGTCCAGGGCGACGAGCTGCGCGTCAGCTCCAAGAGCCGCGACGACCTCCAGACGGTCCAGGCCCTCCTCAAGGGCAAGGACCTGGACTTCGCGATCCAGTTCGTGAACTACCGCTAGTTCGCCGGTCGGCCGTCGACCGCGGACCGTGAGCCGATACGACGAGGGCGCGTCGGGGAGCACTTCCCCCCGACGCGCCCTCGTCGTATCAAGTGGTCCGCAGCCACAGCCGCCTGACGTTACGTCAGCTCCAGCCCTGACGCGTCCGGGAGTCGCGGCTACCAGCGGTAGCCCGCGTACGCCTCGTCCGTCGACACGATCTCACGGCCCAGCGGCATCAGTGAGATCGGGATCAGCTTGAAGTTCGCGATGCCCAGCGGGATTCCGATGATCGTCAGGCACAGCGCGATACCGGTGAAAATGTGGCCCAACGCCAGCCACCAGCCCGCGAACACGAACCAGATCACGTTGCCGATCAGTGAACCCGCCCCGGCGTCGCGCCGCTCGACGGTCGTACGGCCGAAGGGCCACAGGGCGAAGCCGGCGATGCGGAAGGAGGCGATGCCGAAGGGGATCGTCACGATGAGGAGGCAGCAGATCAGCCCGGCGATGACGTAGCCGATCGCCATCCAGAGGCCGCAGAGGACCAGCCAGACGACATTCAGGATGAACCTCATGAACAACAGCCTCCCACGCGAAACAGTCCCTAGCGAACAGGACGTCCACGGGGCGGACGATGGTTGCGCGGGCCTGTCCCGGGCAGCGGCCCGGAGCGGGGCCGGCCGTCAGAGCGGCACGCCCAGGCGCGGGAGCGGAGCCGGCTTCGGGGGGCGGCGGGCGTAGTCCACCGCGCACCAGGTGCAGAGCGCGGCCAGGGGCAGCCAGGTTCCCGGGATGAGCCAGAGCGGGGCCTTGAGGAGGGTGACCGCGATCCCGGGCGGGAGTGCGGCGACGGCCAGTGCCGCGGCGAGCCGTACGAGGGCCCGCATCGGCCTGGTGGGTTCGCGGTCCGCGCGGCGCAGCCACCGCCAGCCGCACGCGACGGTGAGCAGCAGTCCGGAGGGGCCCAGAGCGGTCGCGAGGCCCAGCGATGCCTCCGCGAGGTCGGTCGGGCTGGCGTCCGTGACCTGTTCGGTGTCGTGTGCGGCGATCTTCACCACGTTGCCGCGCCAGATGGTGCCCACCACCCGGTCCCCGTCGCGCAGTTGCTCCAGGAGCGGCCCTTCGTTGCGGTACTCGGTCCGCCACGGTCCGGTCTCGGGGCTGGTGAGCGTGGCCCTGGTCCTGTCGCCCCGGCCCTTCTGGAGGTGGACGTCCGAGACGGTGAATTCCTGGGCCCAGAGGCAGTCCGCCGGTGCGGTGCGCGGTGGGGAGGGGCAGGCCGCCGCGGACTTGAGCGCGTGGTCGCGGCCGGCCCGTTCCGGAGTCTCGACGGCGAGCAGCCATACCGAGGCGACGACCGCCGCGACGCCCACCAGCAACCAGCCGATCGCCGCGGCCGAGTTGGCCAGGGGATGCCTGAAGTCTTCCACCGTGCGTTCCTTACGCCCCCGTGGGCCCTGACGATGATGCCGTCCGGCCCGAAACCGATGCCGCCATTCTTCCTCGGCGGCCCGGGGCGCTTACAGCCGGTGCCCCGCCATGCCCTCCAGGCGGCTGATGCGCTCCGCCATCGGCGGGTGGGTGGAGAAGAGCTTGGAGAGGCCCTCGCCCGCGCGGAAGGGGTTGGCGATCATCATGTGGCTCGCCGTCTCGATGCGGGGCTCCGGGGGGAGCGGGGCGCGCTGGGTGCCCACTTCGAGCTTGCGGAGGGCGGCGGCCAGGGCCAGCGGGTCGCCGGTGAGGCGGGCGCCGGAGGCGTCGGCCTCGTACTCCCGGGAGCGGCTGACGGCGAGTTGGATGAGGGAGGCCGCGATCGGGCCCAGCAGCATGATCATGATCATGCCGAGGAGGCCGGGGCCCTCGTCGTCGTCGGACCGGCCGAAGGGGATCAGCCAGGCGAAGTTGACGAGGAACATCACCACCGAGGCGAGCGCGCCCGCGACCGAGGAGATCAGGATGTCGCGGTTGTAGACGTGGCTGAGCTCGTGGCCGATGACGCCGCGCAGCTCGCGCTCGTCGAGGAGGCGCAGGATGCCGTCGGTGCAGCAGACGGCGGCGTTGCGGGGGTTGCGGCCGGTGGCGAAGGCGTTGGGTGCCTCGGTCGGGGAGATGTACAGCCGGGGCATGGGCTGGCGGGCGGCCGTGGAGAGCTCGCGCACCATGCGGTAGAGCTGTGGCGCCTCGAACTCGCTGACGGGGCGGGCGCGCATGGCCCGCAGGGCGATCTTGTCGCTGTTCCAGTAGGCGTAGGCGTTGGTGCCGAGCGCCACCAGGACGGCGACGACCAGGCCGGCGCGCCCGAAGAGACTGCCGATGACGATGATGAGCGCGGACAGCCCCCCGAGGAGGACGGCGGTCCTGAGCCCGTTGTGCCGGCGGTGCACGGTACGCCCTCCAAATGGTGCGGCAGGGGAACCCTTTGCTGCGGTGCGCTCCACTTCGCGGTGGAGCCTCCAGTGGAACCTTCCTGCCCGATCAACGCCAGACGAAGGCCGCCAGTTCCCTTGTGCGCGCGAGGGGCGCCTGGGCCGTACGGGTGAGGCCGCGGGCTACAGCAGCGCCCCCGAGGCGAAGCGCAGGACGAGCTGCGGGGCGCCGGAGAGGACGATGCCGAGGGCCGCCGCGAGGGTCATGGCGATGGCCAGCGGTACGGGCATCCGCGCGGGTGCCTGCTCCCCCGTGGTCCCCTCCGTGGTCTCCCCCACGGCCTCCTCCGCTGTCTCCTCCGCCGGGCGGAACAGCACGGCCGTCCACTGGAGGTAGTAGAAGAGGGCGATCACGACGTTGACGGCCATGACGACGGCCAGCCAGCCCAGCCCGGCGTCGACGGCCGCCGAGAAGACGGTGACCTTGGCGAACAGTCCGATGATGCCGGGCGGCAGCCCGGCGAGGCAGAGCAGGAAGAAGCCGAGGGCCAGGGCCGCGAGGGGGCGGCGGGCGTAGAGGCCGCGGTAGTCGGCGATGCGGTTGGCCGGGCTCGTCCGGGCGACGAGCGCGGCGACGGCGAAGGCGCCGAGGTTCACGGCCGCGTACATCAGGGCGTACGCGACGGTGGAGCCGATGGCCCGCCCGGGGTCGTCGGTGTATCCGGCGGCCGCGATCGGCACCAGCAGGTAGCCCGCCTGGCCGACGGAGGACCAGGCGAGGAGGCGTACGGCGCTGTGCGCGCGGTCCGGGCGCTGGCGCAGTGCGGCGGCGTTGCCGACCGTCATGGTGAGCGCGGCGAGGACGGCGAGGACGGGGCCCCAGACGTCCGCGTACGAGGGGAAGCCGACGACGGTCACCAGGATGAGGCCGGTGAAGCCGACGGCCTTGCCGACGACGGAGAGGTAGGCGGCGATGGGCAGGGGTGCGCCCACGTAGGTGTCGGGCACCCAGAAGTGGAAGGGGACGGCCGCGGTCTTGAAGGCGAAGCCGACGAGGGTGAGGGCCACGCCCGCCTGCGCGAGGACGTCGAGGCGGGGGTCCACGTGGGTCAGGGCGTCGGCGACCTGGGTGAGGTGCAGGGTGCCGGTGGCGGCGTAGACGAAGCTGACGCCGAGGAGCATGACGGCGGTGGCGGTGACCGAGGAGAGGAAGAACTTCAGTGCCGCCTCGGAGGAGCGGCGGTCGTCGCGGCGCAGGCCGACGAGGGCGAAGGCGGGCAGGGAGGCCACTTCGAGGGCGACGACGAGGGTCGCGAGGTCCCGGGCGGCGGGCAGCAGCGCGGCGCCCGCGGCGGAGGACAGCAGCAGGAACCAGTACTCCCCCGAGGGGAGTTCGAAGTCGACGATGTCGCTGATGGACAGCAGGGCCGTCAGCAGGGCGCCGCCGAGCACCAGGAACTGGACGACGAGCGTGAAGTGGTCCGCGGTGTAGCTGCACGCGCGCGTGCCCGACGTCAGGCAGAACGTCGAGCGGTCGCCGTCGAGCAGCGGCAGCAGGGAAAGCCCGGCCAGGACGAGGCCGCCGATGGCGAGCCGGCCGAGGAGGGGCTTCTTCCGCTCGGGCACGAAGAGGTCGGCGACGAGGACGACGAGCGCCACCGCGGCGGTGACGGTGGGCGGGGCGATGGCGAGCCAGTCGACGGACTGGACCAGTTCGCCTCCGGCGAGGGAAACCATCAGTTGCCTCCTCGAAGAAGCTGCTGGACGGCCGGGTCGGTGAGGCCGAGGAGGGCTGCGGGCCAGAGCCCGGCGAAGACGGTGAGGACGACGAGCGGGGTCCAGGCGGCGAGTTCGTACGTCCGGACGTCGGCGACGGCGGGCCCGGTGGCGTGGACCGCCACTCCGGTGGCCTGGGTGTCGCCGTTGCCGCCCATGCACACCCGGCGGACCACGATCAGCATGTACGCGGCGGTGAGCAGCGTGCCGAAGCCGGCCAGGGCCATGAAGGTGAGGTAGGCGGGGCGGCTGAGCCCGTCGGCGGGGCGGAAGGCGCCGAGCATCGCGAGCATCTCGCCCCAGAACCCGGCGAGTCCGGGCAGTCCGAGGGAGGCGACGGCGCCGAAGGCGAGAAGGCCGCCCAGGCGGGGCGCGCGGCCGTAGAGCGCGGCGCCGGTCGCGCCGGAGAGGGCGTCGAGGTCGCTGGTGCCGTGCCGGTCCTTGATGGCGCCGACGAGGAAGAAGAGGAGGCCGGTGATGAGGCCGTGGGCGATGTTGGCGAAGAGGGCGCCGTTGACCCCGGTGGGGGTGAGGGTGGCGATGCCGAGGAGGACGAAGCCCATGTGGCCCACGGAGGAGTAGGCGATGAGGCGCTTGAGGTCTCCCTTGGCGCCGCTGCGGGCGAGGGCGAGGCAGGCGAGCGAGCCGTAGATGATGCCGACGACCGCGAAGGCGGCGAGGTAGGGCGCGAAGGTGTGGGCGCCGTCGGGGGCGATGGGCAGGACGATGCGGACGAAGCCGTACGTGCCCATCTTCAGCAGGACGCCCGCGAGGAGGACGGAGCCGACGGTCGGGGCGGCGGTGTGGGCGTCGGGGAGCCAGCTGTGCAGGGGCCACATCGGGGCCTTGACGGCCAGTCCGGCGCCGATGGCCAGAACGGCGATGACCTGCGTGGAGTGGCTGAGTCCTGAGCCGTTGTCAGTGGCCAGTGCCACCATGTCGAAGGTGCCGCCCTTGATGCCGATGAGGAGGAGGCCGAGCAGCATCACGACGGAGCCGAGCAGGGTGTAGAGGATGAACCGCCACGCGGCGCGTTCCCTGCCCTCGCCGCCCCAGCGGGCGATGAGGAAGTACATCGGGATGAGCACCATCTCGAACGCCAGGAAGAACAGCAGCAGGTCGAGGACGGCGAAGCTGGCGAGGGTGCCGGCCTCGAGCACGAGGATCAGCGCGACGAATGCCTTGGGAGACGGGCCCGCGGGCATTTTGAAGTAGCTGTACAGCGCGCTGAGGAAGGTCAGCAGCGCGGTGAGCACGAGGAGGGGGAGCGAGACGCCGTCGATGCCCAGGTGGATCCGGATGCCGAGGGCCGGGATCCAGCTGACGTCGGTGGTGGCCTGCATCCGCGCCGGGTGGTCGTGGTCGAAGCCCGCGGCGAGGGCGACGGACAGCGCGAGCACGGCGCCTGTGACGGTGACGCCGTGGCGCAGTACGGCCTGGTCCGGGTTCCTGCCCTTGAGGCCGGGCGGGGCCGGGAGCAGGGCGGCGACGGCGCCGAGGAGGGGGACGACGACGGTCGCAGCGAGGAGGATCTGCATGACGGTATGACTCACGGTCAGGCTCCGGTGGCTACGAGCACGGCGGCGACAGCCAGGACGACGGAGCCGGCGAGCAGGGCGCTGAGATAGGTCTGCACATTGCCGGTCTGGGCGCGGCGGACGGCCGCGCCGAGCAGGCGGGGGGCGGTTCCGGCGCCGCTGACGTAGGCGTCGACGACCTCGCGGTCGAGGAAGCGGACGAGGCGGGCCGCGGCGCGCACGGGCCGGACGAACAGGGTCGAGTAGACGGCGTCGAGGTGGAACCCGGCGACCGCGTGGCGGTGCAGGGGGCCGAGGAGGAGACGGCCGGGGTCGGACGGGTCGTGGGCGCCCGCGATGTGTCCGTAGGCCGCCACGTGGGTGGCGATGGTCTCTTCCTCGGAGATGTAGGGGGCCGCGTCCGGGTCGGCGGCGACGGCGCCCAGGGGCGCGCGGGCCGCCAGGGGGGCGGTGCGCCGCCAGGCGGCGTAGGTGACGGCCACGCCGGCGAGGGCGCAGCCGGTGCCGAGGACGGAGGTGGTGAGGGTCGGGGTGAGGGAGTGTCCGTCGAACCAGTCGGGCAGCTTCCAGGCGGCCAGACCGAGCCCGAGGGTGGGGAGGAAGAGGATCCAGAGGACGGCGTTCATGGCGGTGGGCTGCCTGCCGTGGTCGGCGGCCTCGGGGCCCTTGCCGTGGAAGGCGCGCAGCCAGAGCCGGGTGGCGTAGGCGGCGGTGAGGAGGGCGGTGAGCAGTCCGGCGACGAGGACGGTCCAGCCGGCCGCGTGCGGGATGCCGTGGGCGTCCGCGCCGGTGGCGTGCTCCGCGGCGCCGAGCACGGCTTCCTTGGAGAAGAAGCCGCTGAACGGGGGGATCGCGGCGAGCGCGAGCAGGGCGACGGTCATCGTCCAGTACGCGTCGGGGATGCGCTTGCGCAGGGCTCCCGTGCGGGCCATCGCGCCGAGCGAGTTGGTGCCCGCGGCGTGGATGATCACGCCCGCGCCGAGGAAGAGGAGGGCCTTGAACGCGCCGTGGGTGATGAGGTGGAAGACGGCCGCGTCGCGGTCGCCGACGGCGAGGGCGCCGGTCATGTAGCCGAGCTGGCCGACGGTCGAGTAGGCGAGGACGCGTTTGATGTCGTCCTGGGCGAGCGCGGCGAGCGCCGAGCCGATCATGGTGACCGCCGCCATCACGGCGAGCACCACGAGTGCCGCGGCGGAGGCGGTGAAGAGGGGGAGGAGCCGGGCGACGAAGTAGACGCCGGCGGCGACCATCGTCGCGGCGTGGATCAGCGCGGAGACGGGCGTGGGGCCCGCCATGGCGTCGGGCAGCCAGGTGTGCAGCGGGAACTGCGCGGACTTGCCCGCGACTCCGGCGAGCAGCAGCAGCGCGATCAGCGTCGGGTGCCCGATGGCACCGGAGCCGACGGCGCTGAGGATGCCGTTGATGCGGAACGTCCCGGCGTCGGCGGCCAGCGCGAGGATGCCGATCAGGAAGGGGACGTCGCCGAGCTTGGTGACCAGGAACGCCTTGAGGGAGGCGGCCCGCGCGGCCTCGGTCTCCCAGTAGTGGCCGACCAGGAAGTACGAGCAGATGCCCATGATCTCCCAGCCGACCAGCAGCACCATCAGGTCGCCGGAGTAGACGACGAGCAGCATCGCGGCGGTGAAGAGGGAGACGAGGGCGGCGTAGGAGGGGTAGCGGGGGTCGTCGCGCAGGTAGGCCGTCGAGTAGAGCTGGACGCAGGTCGCGACGGTGCCGACGAGCACGGCGACGAGGACGGCGAAGCCGTCGAGGTGCAGGGCGAGGTCGATCGGCACGGACCCGGTGGGCGTCAGCCGGGTCGCGGCGTCGAGGGGGTCGCCGCCGCCCTGCCGGCAGGCGACGACGACGGCGAGCACGGCGGCGGCGAGCGTCGGCAGCACGGCCAGGGGCCGTACGAAGCCGGGCGCGCGGCGGCCGAGGAGCAGGCCCGCGGCGGCGCCGAGGAAGGGCAGCAGGGGGACGAGTGCGGCGGTGGTCGTGGTCGTCACGCGGCGGCCTCCGCCGTCTTCTCGCGGTCACCGGCTCCGGCGTCGGGGCCGGGCGCGTCCTCGCTGAGGTCGCGGAGCCGGTCGACGTCGGCGGTGCCGCGGTTGCGGTACACGAGCAGCACGATCGCCAGGCCGATGCCGATCTCGGCGGCGGCGATGGCGATGGTGAAGAGGGTGAGCGCCTGTCCGGCGTGGAGCGTGTCGCGCAGCCACACGTCGAAGGCGACGAGGTTGAGGTTGACGGCGTTGAGCATCAGCTCGACGGACATCAGGACGAGGATGGCGTTGCGCCGGGCGAGCACTCCGTAGAGGCCGGTGCAGAAGAGCAGGGCGGCGAGCACGGCGGGGTAGACGAGGTGCATCAGCGCTTCTCCCCTGTCTGTGCGTTCTTCCTGCGGGAGAGGACGATCGCGCCGACGAGCGCGGCGAGCAGCAGGACGGACAGCGCCTCGAAGGGCAGCACCCAGTGCCGGAAGAGGATCTCTCCGGAGACCTTGGTGGTGCCCTGGGGCGCGCCGTCGAGGTCGATCCAGGTCGTGCGGAAGGCGTCGGCGACGATCCAGACGAGGGCGACGGCCGCGGCGACGGCGACCCCGAGGGCGGGGTAGCGGTTGCCCGAGTCGGCGTCCGGGGAACGGCCGATGGGCGCCTTGGTGAGCATCAGTCCGAAGAGGAGGAGGACGACGACGGACCCCACGTAGATCAGCACCTGCACCCAGGCGATGAACTCCGCCGTGAGCAGGAGGTACTCGACGGCGAGCCCGCCGAGCGTCACCACCAGCCACAGGGCGGCGTGCACCAGCTGCTTGGTGGTGACGGTGACGAGGGCCGCGCCCAGGGTGACCAGGCCGACCAGGAGGAAGGCGATCTCCACGCCGGAGGTGGAGAGGAAGCCGTGCGCCTGCGCGGCGAGCGTGTGGGTACCGGTCACGCCGCTCCCTCCTCCTTCTGCTTCTCGGGCTTCTGCTTCTCCGACTGGGCCGCCAGCTTCTCGGCGGTCTTGCGTGCCGCGGCGACCTCCTTCGGTTCCTCGGCCGCCGGGTCCAGCGCGGGCGGCTCGGGCACCGTCCACATCCACTCGCGCAGCTTGTCGCGCTCGTGGGTGAGGTCGTGGATGTCGGTCTCCGCGTACTCGAACTCCGGCGACCAGAACAGCGCGTCGAAGGGGCACACCTCGATGCAGATGCCGCAGTACATGCAGAGCGAGAAGTCGATCGCGAAGCGGTCGAGGACGTTCCGGCTGCGTTCGCGGCCGCCGGGGGCGGCCGGGGGCACCGTCTCCTTGTGGGAGTCGATGTAGATGCACCAGTCCGGGCACTCACGGGCGCACAGCATGCAGACCGTGCAGTTCTCCTCGAACAGGCCGATGACCCCGCGGGTGCGGGGCGGCAGTTCGGGCTGCACGTCCGGGTACTGGGCCGTGACCGAACGCTTCGTCATCGTGCGGAGGGTGACGGCGAGGCCCTTGGCCAGACCGGAGCCGGGGAAGCTCATGAGGAGATCACCACCTTGACGACGCCGGTCAGCGCGATCTGCGCCAGGGCGAGCGGAATGAGGACCGTCCAGGCCAGCTTCTGCAGCTGGTCCTCGCGCAGTCGCGGATAGGTGACACGCAGCCAGATGACCACGAAGGCGAGGACGAGCGTCTTGAGCAGCGTCCACAGCCAGCCGAGGCCGTCCGCGCCGAACGGCCCGTGCCAGCCGCCGAGGAACAGGACCGTCGTGAGGCCGCAGAGGACCACGATGCCCGCGTACTCGGAGAGCAGGAAGAGGGCGAAGCGCAGGCCGGTGTACTCGGTGTACGCGCCGAAGATGATCTCGGAGTCGGCCACCGGCATGTCGAACGGCGGGCGCTGCAGCTCGGCGAGGCCCGCCGTGAAGAAGACCAGGCCGCCGACGATCTGCCAGGGCACCCACCACCAGTGGAAGGCGTCCACGATGCCGGGCAGCGAGACCGTGCCCGCCGCCATGGCGACCGAGGCCGCCGCGAGCAGCATCGGCAGCTCGTACGCCATCAGCTGGGCGGCGGTCCGGAGACCGCCGAGCAGCGAGAACTTGTTCGCGGACGCCCATCCGGCCATCAGCGAGCCGAGCACGCCGACGCCCATCACGGCGAGGACGAAGAAGATGCCCGCGTCGATCGCCTGGCCCACGGCGTTGCCCGGCCCGACCGGGATCGCGATCAGGACCAGGAGGTACGGGAGGAGGGCGACGGCCGGTGCGAGCTGGAAGATCCGCCGGTCCGCGTTCGCGGGGACGACGTCCTCCTTCTGCGCGAACTTCACGCCGTCCGCGACCAGCTGTGCCCACCCGTGGAACCCACCGGCGTACATCGGCCCGAGCCTGCCCTGCATATGGGCCATGACCTTGTGCTCGGTCTGTCCGATCGCCAGCGGCAGCACCAGGAACACGACGAACACGGCGGCGAGCCGCAGCACCACGTCGAGAACGTCACCCACGGGTGTCACCTCCAGCCGCGTCAGGGCGCTTCGCGCCCGGTTCCTGGTCTTCTGTCCGTGCCCCGCCGGGGCGGCGCGGAGCGCCTGGCTCGGCGGGTTCCTCCGCGACGGGCGGCTGCGACGACGCGTCGCCGTCCGGCGCGGGTGGCTCGGCCGGTGCGTCGCTTCCCGGCTCGGGGCGCGTGTCGTCGTCGAATGCCGGGCGGGCGTGGTGCCACGGGGCGTCGGACGAGCGGGGTGGCTGTGCCGCCGCACCGCGCGGGGCGGGTGACGCGGTCTGGCTCGCCGAGCCGTCGGCGGCGCTGCGGCTGCGGCGCGCGGGTGCGGCCGCACCCGGCTCCGCCGACTCGGCAGCGGCCTGCTGGCTCGCGGAGCCCTCGCTCGCGCTGCGCGCACGCCGCGCCGGAGCGGCCCCGGTCTCCTGCTGGCTCGCCGAACCCTCCGCCGCACTACGGCTGCGCCGAACGGGACGCCCCGCGGCGTCGTCCGCCGTCGACGGCGACTCCACCGCTTCGGCCGCCTGCTGGCTCGCGGAGCCTTCGCTCACGCTCCGCGTACGCCGCGCCGGAGCGGCCCCGGCCTCCTGCTGGCTCGCCGAACCCTCGCTCACACTGCGTGCCCGCCGCGCCGGGGCGTCCCCGGCAGGCTGCTGACTCGCAGAGCCTTCGCCGACGCTGCGCGCCCGTCGTACAGGGCGGTCTCCCGCGGCGGGTGCCCCCGCACCCGCCGCGCGGGCGCCGCGCGCCGGGCGGGCCGGGGCCGGGGGGAGCTGGCCCTTGAGGGGGCCCCATTCGTTGGGGTCGGGGACGCCCGGCGGGAGCATCTGACGGCGCTTCGGGCCGCCGGACTCCGTCTCGCCCGGCTCCTTCGCCCCCGGCCACGCCTTCGCGACCCGCGCGGCCAGCACGAAGTCCTTGCGCAGCGGGTGCCCCTCGAAGCTCTCGGGGAGCAGCAGCGGTACGAGGTGGGGGTGGCCGGTGAAGTCCACGCCGAACATCTCGTGAGTCTCGCGTTCGTGCCACGCCGCACCGGCGTAGACGCCGATCGCGGTCGGCAGCGCCGGCTTGTCGTGCGGCACGGTGGTGCGGACGACGAGGCGGCGGACGCCGGTGGCGGCGGGGCCCGGCAGCGCGACGAGGTGCGCGCAGACACGGAAGCCCGTACCGGGCTCGTCGACCGCGCTCAGCCAGTCGAAGAAGGTGCAGCCCAGCGTGGTGCGGGCCGTTTCGAGGGCGGTGAGCCACGCGTCGGCGGGCACGTCGACGGTGAGCAGCCCGTACGCCTCCTCGGCGCTCGCGCCCTCGCCGAACAGTTCGGCGGCGCCCTGCGGCAGCCACCCGACGGGCGGCGGCGTCGCCTCCGGCTGGGGAGAACCCTCGGGCTGCTGGATATCTCCGGATTCGGGGGGGCGCGAAGTGGGGGCCGGACGCTGCGCGTCCGGCTCCGTGGGCTCGCTCATCGTCCAGCCTCCCCGGAACCGTTGCGAGAACCGGCGTCGGAGCCACCGGAGGCGGCATCCGCAGCGCCCGGCGCGGGCGGCGGCGTCACCAGGCCGCTCTTGAGCGCCGCGGCCGACGGGCCGGAGCCCGTGCCGCCGCCCGCGCCGGAGGCGGTCGCGTACCGGTCGCCCAGCGACTCCTGCGCGATCTTCTCCTGGAGCTTGAGGATGCCCTGGAGCAGCGCCTCGGGGCGGGGCGGGCAGCCGGGGACGTAGACGTCGACCGGGATGATCTGGTCCACGCCCTTGGTCACCGAGTACGAGTCCCAGTACGGGCCGCCGCAGTTCGAGCAGGCGCCGAAGGAGATGACGTACTTCGGCTCGGGCATCTGCTCGTACAGCCGCTTGACCGCCGGGGCCATCTTGTCCGTCACCGTGCCGGAGACGATCATGAGGTCGGCCTGGCGGGGGCCCGGCGCGAAGGGGATGACACCGAGCCGGATGAAGTCGTGCCGGGCCATGGACGCGGCGATGAACTCGATCGCGCAGCAGGCCAGGCCGAAGTTGAAGACCCAGAGGCTGTAGCGGCGGCCCCAGTTCAGGACCACCTTCATCGGCTCGGGGGCCAGCCGGGAGAGCACGCCCAGGCGGCGGGGTTCCGGCAGATCGACGGGTGTCACGTCCATTCGAGGACGCCCTTCTTCCATGCGTACAACAGGCCCACGGCGAGGAAGCCGAGGAAGATGAACATCTCCACGAGCGTGGCGCCGCCGAAGCCCGGCGCGGCGAAGACCGTCGCCCAGGGGAACAGGAAGATCGAGTCCACCGCGAAGATCACATACAGGAAGGCGTAGACGTAGTAGCGGACCTGGGTGTGTGCCCAGCCCTCGCCGACGGGGTCGACCCCGCACTCGTACGTCAGCAGCTTCTCGGGCGTCGGCACCACGGGCCGCAGCAGCCGTCCGGCCGCGAAGGCCACGGCGACGAAGAGCACGCCGATGACGGCGAGCAGTCCGACCACCGCGTAGCCGTGGAAGTAACTGTGGAATGAGCCCGTCGCCAGCTGGACGTCGGCGACGCCCGCACTGCTGGTGCGCACGGTGGCCTCCGGCACGTCCGTCCTCGCTCCCTGTCCAGCACATATCGACGAATCTTTACGCACGGGAGTCTAGGCCCTGACAAGGTCACGGCGGGAAGTGCTTCCCGGCCGGAAGGTGGGGTTATCCCCACCGGGCCCACCCCGGGGCCCCCATGGCATCGGCCGGGCCCGCCCGGCAGGCTTGGCGTATGACCGCCAGCAGTGCCGCACGCAGCACGACCAGCACCGTCGATCCCGGGACCGATCACGAAGGGCCCCGGCTGCCGCCCGCCCGCTTCGCGTACGGCGCGCGGACGTGGAAGGAGATCGGGCACCTGCTGCTCAACCTGCCGGTGGGCCTGCTCGGCTTCGTGTACGTGACGCTGTGGCTCTACGCGGGCGTGCTGCTGTCGGTCACCGTGATCGGGCTGCCGCTGCTGGCGGTCGGGCTGATGGGCTCGCGGGCACTGGGCAGAGTGGAGCGCGCGCGGGCCCGGGGACTGCTGGGCCTGGGGATCGACGAGCCGAGCCCCCTGTCGCGGCACCCCCGGAACCAGGGGTTCTTCCCCTGGCTGTGGACGGCGCTGAAGGACCCGGTGGCGTGGCGGACCACGCTCTACGCGGTCGTACGGCTGCCGTGGGGCGTGCTCACCTTCGCGATCACCCTGTGCTCGCTGTTCGTGGCCTGGCCGGTCCTCGGGCATCTGGCCCGGTTGATGACGAACGCGGACCGGGCGATGGCGCGCGGGCTGCTGTCCCCGTCCAGCGAGCTGGAGCAGCGGGTCGCCGAGCTGGAGTCGGACCGCGGCATCGTCGTCGACACCGCGGCCGCGGACCTGCGCCGCATCGAACGCGACCTGCACGACGGCGCCCAGGCCCGCCTCGTGGCGCTCGCGATGGGGCTGGGACTGGCGAAGGAGAAGCTGCTGGAGGACCCGGAGGCGGCGGCGAGGATGGTGGACGAGGCGCACGGCGAGGTGAAACTCGCCCTCCAGGAACTCCGCGACCTCGCCCGCGGCATCCACCCCGCGATCCTCACCGACCGCGGCCTCGGCCCGGCCCTGTCCTCGGTGGCAGGGCGCTGCACGGTCCCGGTCGGCGTCTCGGTGGACCTGGCGGAACGGCCCGCGCCCGCGATCGAGGGCATCGCCTACTTCACCGTCTCCGAACTGCTCCAGAACATCAGCAAGCACAGCGGGGCGCGGAGCGCCCGGGTCGACGTGTGGCGCTCGGAGAACCGGGTGCTGCTCCAGGTCTTCGACGACGGGCGGGGCGGGGCGTCCACGGCCACCGGCAGCGGACTGGCCGGGCTGGCGGAACGGCTCGGGTCGGTGGACGGCATGCTCGCGGTCGACTCCCCCGCCGGCGGCCCCACGACGGTGACCGCCGAACTCCCCTGGCGCGACCGCTGAAACACCCCCGGCAAGCCCCCGGCGAGCCCCGGAGGTGGGGCTGTCCCCACCCCCAGGACACCGACCTGCCGCATGGCCCGGACCCACCGCGCGGCGGCAGGGTGGAGACATCAAAGGGACATCACAGCGAGACGTCACAGCGAGACGTCACAGCGAAACATCGCAGCGGATCTGGAGATCGGACGAAGAGATGGCCATGGACGAGAGGCGGGCCCACCGCGTACCCGCCGTGCTGCGTGCGCCGTTTGAGGCCCGCACCTTCCGGGAGTTCCTCCACCTGCTGCTGAACCTCCCGATGGCGGTCCTGGCCTTCACCTACACGGTCACCGTGATGTCGCTCGGCGCCGGGCTGCTGATCACCTTCCTCGGGGTGCCCGTCCTGGCCGCCGGCCTCCTCGGCGCGCGGGTCATCGGCACGGTCGAACGCGCGCGGGCGCGCGGGCTGCTGGGGCTGGAGATCGCCGAGCCCGAGCCCGTACGGCCGCCGAAGGGCCGCGGCGGCCCGATGGCCTGGATGGGGGCGGTGCTCAAGAGCGGTACGTCCTGGCGGCACGCGCTCTACGGCCTGCTGCACCTGCCGTGGGCGGTGGCGGCCTTCATCGTGTCGGTGGTCCTGTGGACGGTCGGCTGGACGCTGTTCCTCTACCCGGCGTACCAGTGGATGTACCCGACGTACTGGGGGCAGCCGGGCATCCAGCTGTACGGCGACGCCAACGGCACCGCCTTCTATCTGGACAGCTCCGTCACGATCGGTCTGACCTGCCTCGCCGGCCTGGTCCTCGTACTGGGCACCCCCTGGGTCATCCGCGGTCTCGCCTACGGCGACCGGATGCTGGTGCTGGGCCTGCTGAGCCCGTCCCGGCTGGCGACCCGGGTGTGGGAGCTGGAGGAGGACCGCGGCGTGGTCGTCGACACCGCGGCCGCGGACCTGCGCCGCATCGAACGCGACCTGCACGACGGCGCCCAGGCCCGCCTCGTGGCCCTGGCCATGGACCTCGGGCTGGCCAAGGAGAAGCTGTACGAGGACCCGGAGGCGGCGGCGAGGATGGTCGGCGACGCGCACGGCGAGGTGAAGCTCGCCCTCCAGGAACTCCGCGACCTCGCCCGCGGCATCCACCCCGCGATCCTCACCGACCGCGGCCTCGGCCCGGCCCTGTCGGCACTGGCGGCGCGCTGCACGGTGCCGGTGCAGGTCGAGGTGGACCTGGCGGAACGGCCCGTGCCCGCGATCGAGGGCATCGCCTACTTCACGGTCTCCGAACTGCTCCAGAACATCAGCAAGCACAGTGGCGCGCGGAGCGCCCGGGTCGACGTGTGGCGCTCGGAGAACCGGGTGCTGCTCCAGGTCTCCGACGACGGGCGGGGCGGGGCGTCCACCGCGTCCGGCAGCGGACTGGCGGGCCTGGCCGAACGGCTCGGGTCGGTGGACGGCCTGCTCGCGGTCGACTCCCCCACCGGCGGCCCCACGACGGTGACCGCCGAACTCCCCTGGCGCGTCCACGTGGCGTAGTCGGGCTTGCGCCCGGGGGCAAGCCACCAGCCCCCGGGTGCGCAATTCAGCCCGTCCGGCGTTTGAGGACGCGGCCGCAGGCCGCTCCCGCCGCTGGGGGTACCTCCCGGACGGAGTCTGGGGGAGGCAACGGCGCCGCACCCACCGGTACCCAATTGCTGCGATGCTTGGAAGCGCAAAGCGCGTACAAGCAGGCTGGGGGCCAGGGAATCGTGAAGGACCGGGTACGGATCGTCATCGCCGAGGATTCGGTACTGCTCCGCGAAGGGCTGACCCGCCTGCTCACCGACCGCGGGCACGACGTCGTGGCCGGCGTCGGCGACGCGGAAGCCCTGCTGAAGGTGATCGGGGAGCTCGCCGACGCGGACGCCCTGCCGGACGTGGTGGTCGCGGACGTGCGGATGCCCCCGACCCACACCGACGAAGGCGTCCGCGCCGCGGTACAGCTCCGCCGCACGCACCCGGGCCTGGGCGTGCTGGTCCTCTCCCAGTACGTGGAGGAGCAGTACGCGACCGAGCTGCTGGCCGGGAGCACCCGGGGCGTCGGCTACCTCCTGAAGGACCGGGTCGCCGAGGTACGGGAGTTCGTGGACGCGGTGGTGCGCGTCGCGGAGGGCGGTACGGCGCTGGACCCGGAGGTCGTCGCCCAGTTGCTGGGGCGCAGCCGCAAGCAGGACGTCCTGGCCGGGCTCACCCCGCGCGAGCGGGAGGTCCTCGGCCTGATGGCGGAGGGCAGGACGAACTCCGCCGTGGCACGGCAGTTGGTGGTGAGCGACGGCGCCGTCGAGAAGCACGTCAGCAACATCTTCCTCAAGCTGGGCCTGTCGCCGAGTGACGGGGATCACCGTCGGGTGCTGGCCGTCCTGACCTACCTCCGCTCGTGACCGGCTGACCTGCCGTCGGACGGGAAGAGCACCGCTGGTGAGGCGGGCCGCGGATCGGGGTCCTAGGACAAAAGACCCAGCGGACCCGCCGCCTCCGCAAGAGGTCCCGGGCCGGGCATTCTTCGCCTCTCTTGACATATCGCCGCCCTTCGGCGGCGGGGATCTTGTGCTCCATCCCAGGTAGGCGACCCTTACCCCCGTACGATGGCGACGGGAACGCCGGCCGTCACCACCGCGTGCGAGCCGCCGCCACGAGGGAGGTCCGAAGCAGTGACCAGCCAGGTCAGCAGCCCGGCCGAACAGGCCGATCCAGGCGAGCAGCCGAGCGGCGTCGCCCCGCCGTCGGCAGAGCGGGAGCCTTCGGGCCCCGGCCCCCAGCACCCTCCCGCCGAGGGTTCCGCTTCCGTGAAGGAGGTGCGGAGGCTGGAGCGGGTGATCATCCGGTTCGCGGGGGACTCGGGTGACGGGATGCAGTTGACGGGTGACCGGTTCACGTCGGAGACGGCGTCGTTCGGCAACGACTTGTCGACGCTGCCGAACTTCCCTGCCGAGATCCGGGCGCCTGCCGGGACCCTGCCGGGTGTCTCCAGTTTCCAGCTGCATTTCGCCGATCACGACATCCTCACCCCGGGGGATGCGCCGGATGTGCTGGTGGCGATGAATCCGGCGGCGCTGAAGGCGAATATCGCTGATGTGCCGCGGGGTGCGGAGATCATCGTGAACACGGATGAGTTCACGAAGCGTCCGATGGCGAAGGTGGGTTACGGGGTTTCGCCGCTGGAGGACGGGTCGCTGGATGCCTACCGGGTGCATCCGGTGCCGCTGACGACGCTGACGGTGGAGGCGCTCAAGGACTTCGGCCTCTCACGCAAGGAGGCCGAGCGGTCGAAGAACATGTTCGCTCTCGGCCTGCTGTCCTGGATGTACCACCGGCCCACTGAGGGGACGGAGACGTTCCTGCGGGCGAAGTTCGCGAAGAGGCCGCAGATCGCCGAGGCGAATGTGGCGGCGTTTAGGGCGGGCTGGAATTTCGGGGAGACGACGGAGGATTTCGCGGTCTCCTATGAAGTGGCTCCGGCCACGGCCGCGTTCGCGCCGGGGACCTACCGCAACATCTCCGGGAACCTGGCCCTGTCCTACGGGCTGGTGGCCGCGTCCCGGCAGGCGGACCTGCCGCTGTATCTGGGCTCGTACCCGATCACCCCGGCCTCCGACATCCTGCACGAGCTGTCGAAGCACAAGAACTTCGGGGTGCGCACCTTCCAGGCCGAGGACGAGATCGCCGGCATCGGCGCAGCCCTCGGCGCGGCGTTCGGCGGATCCCTGGCCGTGACCACGACATCGGGGCCGGGTGTGGCGCTGAAGTCGGAGACGATCGGGCTGGCGGTGAGTCTGGAACTGCCGTTGCTGATCGTGGACATCCAGCGCGGCGGGCCCTCGACGGGACTGCCGACGAAGACCGAGCAGGCCGACCTGCTCCAGGCGATGTACGGCCGCAACGGCGAG